>JAAEMD010000238.1 GCA_024225875.1 bacterium | reverse complement strand
GTCATAAATATAAGCGGTTTATTGTATTTAGTTTTTATTCTTTTCACCATAGTTAACGCTTCATCTATATTAATATTCCTGTTATGGTTCAAGGCTCTTTGGTGAGATTCCTGAATAACAGGTCCGTCAGCGATTGGATCAGAAAAGGGCAGGCCTATTTCAATCATATCTGCACCTTGATCAAAGGCATTACATATTATTCTTTCAGATATTTCAGGGGTTGGATCACCATAAGTAAAATATGGGATTAGAACCTTTTTATTGTTAAAGGAGTCTCTTATTTTAGTCATTGTAAGCTCTCAGTGTTTCCAGGTCTTTATCGCCTCTTCCAGATAAGCAGATAACAACTATTTCTTTTTCTTTAAAGTGTTTATATTTTTTCAAAACAGCTAGAGCATGTGATGATTCCAGGGCAGGGATTATGCCTTCTTTTTGAGAGAGCCATCTGCAGGCATTAACCGCTTCTTTATCAGTAGCATAATTGATTTTAATTCTACCTTTATCTTTCAGGTAGCTTAACTCAGGTCCTACACCTGGATAATCAAGTCCGGCAGAAATGGAATGTGCTAATTTTATTTGTCCATTATCGTCCTGTAATAGATATGACAGGCTGCCATGCAGAATGCCAGGCGTTCCCCTGCTTAGAGAAAGGGCATGCTCTTCTGAGTCGGTACCCAGTCCTCCTGCCTCAACAGATATAAGGTTCACTTCTTTATCTTTAGAGAAAGGATAAAACATCCCCATAGCATTAGAACCACCACCAACACATGCTATTATATGGTCAGGCAGCTGTTTTTCTTTTTTTTTGATCTGTTTTTTTGTTTCCTTACCTATCACAGACTGAAAATCTCTTACCATTACAGGATAAGGGTGCGGTCCTACGACAGAACCAATAATGTAGTGTGTACTTTCAACATTTTTTAACCAGTCACGAATTGCTTCGGAAGTAGCATCTTTAAGGGTTCTTGATCCTGATGATACAGGTACAACTTCAGCGCCTAATAAGTTCATTCTAAAAACATTAGGTGATTGTCTTTTTATATCAACCTCACCCATATATACAACACATTTTAATCCCATTAGCGCACAGGCTGTAGCTGTTGCGACACCATGCTGACCAGCTCCTGTTTCGGCAATAATACGTTTTTTACCCATCTTTTTTGCAATAAGAATTTGTCCCAGGGTGTTGTTTATTTTATGTGCGCCTGTGTGGTTAAGGTCTTCCCTTTTAAGATATATACGTAAATTCAATTCTTCTGATAATCGCCTGGCATAATATAACGGTGAAGGTCTGCCAGCATAATTACATAGAAGATCATTTAACTCGTTTTGAAATTCCCTGTCTTTTTTAATTAATAGATAAGTTTTTTCCAGGCTTTTAATTGCAGGAAAGAGTGTATCAGGTACAAACCTTCCACCATATTTTCCAAAATGCCCTGATGTATCGGGTTGAGACATGTTATCTATCCTTTTTTATATTGACTGTGTATTAATCAAAAGGAAGTATAGATAATATTAGATCAAAAAACCAGTCTTTTTATTCTATTTATTTGAGCTAGAGCCGCTATTCTTCCTAACTCTACTAACTCATCAGCTTTATTAAGCTGGAAAGAGTTAATATTTTTTGTAACAGGCTTTAACAGGACATCAGCTTCTATATTACTGTAATCTGCTATCCGTGTTAAAATTATATCCAGGCTTCTGTCAGCTAATGTAGTAAAATGCTTTGGCAGCTCTGTTAAACTTACCCTGGGTATCACATCTATAGCAATGATTTTATCAGCACCCATTTTTTTTAGTGTTTTTACAGGCAGGCTGGACGCTATCCCACCATCACAATAAAAGGTGTTATTAATTACTGTTGGTGAATAAAAACCAGGGAATGATGCGCTGGCTCTTATTGCTTTGGCCACTTCCATTTCAGGATCATTAAGCTCTACAGACTCTCCAGTCAATATATCAGTGACCATTGCAGTAAATGGTATTTTCAGATCTTTGAATTTAGTATTGCCAATGTTTTTTTTAACCAGGGTTTCAATAGGTTTAGATGAAGTAAGTCCCTGCCCGGGAAGTCTAAGTTGAACAAAATCACTCCATCTCATCTTTTTTAATACAGCTGTAGTTTCTTTAATTTCTATTCCAGCAGCAAGCAGACCACCAATGATACTGCCAGCACTAATACCTGCTATGTAGTCTATATGGATATTATTTTCCTGTAGTACCTGTATAACACCTGTGTGGGCAATGCCTCTTGAGGCTCCACCACCAAGAGCTAATCCGATTTTGTTTTTTTTAAATAATGAGAACACTTATCTACTGGATTATGTGTGCTTAAGGCAGCACACACAATACTATTCTTTCCTATATGTTTATTCCTACTTCGTTTTTAACAGCTTCTTTTTCATCATCTTTTTTTATATTATCTTCTTTGCTGTCTTCACTGGCTGCCGGATTAAGATTATCTTCAGTGTGTATGCCTTTTAAACTGAGCCCTATTTTTTGTTCTTCCGGTATTAGTTTTATTATTTTTGCCTGCACCTTTAACCCTATTGATACTACATCAGATACTTTATCTACTCTATTATAGGATAGTTCAGAAATATGTATGAGACCTTCTATTTTATCATCGATTTTAATGAAAGCGCCAAATGGAACTATTCTGGATATAGTGCCTGTTATAACCTGGCTAACAGAATACTTATCTGCTACCTGTACCCAGGGATCGGGTTCCAGCTGTTTCATGCCAAGTGAAATATGGATATGTTCCTTATCTATTCCCAGAATAAAAACATTAATGGTCTGGCCTGTTTTCAGCAGTTCTGATGGATGATTAACTCTTGACCATGACAGCTCAGATATGTGTGCTAAGCCTTCTATACCACCAATATCAATAAAAGCACCAAAATCTTTAATACAGGTAACTTTGCCGGATATAACCTGTCCTACCTCTATAGTTTCCATTATCTTTGATATTGCTTCTTTTTTTGATTTTGTTTTTTTTGTTTTTGCTGAAAATATTACTTTTCTGCGTTTTCTATCAACCTGGATAACATTAACATCTAATCTGGAGTTAACAAAAGTCTCCAGTACCTCATCTCCTTCTTTTACAACCTGTGAAGCAGGAATGAATCCTTTAATTCCTTTATAGCTTGCAACCAGACCGCCCTGTACTTTTGATGTTACGAATACTTCAATAGTGTTCCTGGATTTCTGGGCACTGTCCAGAGAGTTCCAGGCAAGCTCATATTCTGCTCTTTTAGCAGAAAGTATAGTGTAGCCTTCTTTGCTTTCCAGCTTTAGAATATACACACTGATATCATCGCCTGTTTTGATCTTTTCCATGCTGTTCGATTCATTTTCGTTATAAAACTCAGTGCTTGATACCAATCCATCAGACTTGTATCCGAAATCAACATAAATACCGAATTTTTCAACAGCCCTTACAGTTCCTTTTATGATATCTCCTTCACGAAAATCAATATCAAGCTGATCCATTTCCTTTTGAAAAATATCTTCACTGCTGGCCGGGGATTTTGCTGTTTTAACCTGTAATGCTGTTATTTTTTCTTTTTTACTTTCTTCATCTGACTTTTTTTCTTCAGTATATGTGTCCAGGGATATTTCTGCTGCTGCAGGAATTTCTTGTTGTGACACTGGTTTTGCTGTTTCTATATTTTTGGTTACTTCAGCATTTTCTTGAAATTCTATTTTGTCCGGTGTTTCCTGGTTATTGTCAGATTCTCTGGCTTTTAATGTTTCGTCCAGTAATAAATCCTCTTCTTTTTTATTACTCTCTTCTTCAATAGCTTCTTCAATGAAAAGGCTTTTTTCAAAGTCTGATATTTCTCCCAGCTTTGTTCCCTTAACTTCAGATATTATACCTGTTGAACTAGAGATATCTTTTATTTCTTCCTTATCATTTAATGTTCCAAGTTTTGTTCCTTCACTCATAAAAAATGCTCCTTTAAGACTCAATAAGATGATTGTCCGGATTTTTTTTGTAATACAAAAAGTGTTTTATCTGGTTTAACAGCCCGAACATTAAAAATTCTTAAAAGTGTACAATATAACATTATATTTGTACAGAAAAGTCTTGAAATACGGGTTCTATATCTGTGCCAAAGTAAAATGTCCGACACTGAAGTTTTCAAATGACTTCGTTTATGTACGTCTGTACACTGCACTTCCAAATTTAAACGGACAGTTCAATTTGTATCAGCTATACTTTTAAGTAATCATAAATGTTTATTTATATTAGAAACTCTTAATTTTAAAGATTTATTGCTAAAGCAGGGATTTATTTTTGTTCTCTTTATTTTATAACCGCAAAACTCTGTTATATGGTCATTCTGGATGAAACTGCTGACAGGGAAGTCATGGCAGAAATCCGGGCGACATCTATAATCACTGCACATGCCATCCCTGTTTAATAACTGACATGCAAAATAAGATATTACAGGGTTATTATTATCCTTATCCAGGTAAGCCGGTTTAAAGTTCAGGTAATAAGGGTCTGTTGTAGATATTTTTCGAAATTTTTCACTGGTGTCTATATTGATGTTATTATGAATCAAGGTCATTTTACGGCAGCATTTACTACAGTTCCTGCATTTGCCTGCAACATAGAACAATTCTGATTTTATTAGATTCCATAATATTTTTTCGAGATTTTCGCTTTTTATAATCAGATCATTGATAGAATATAAAAAATACAACAAATAAAATATTGAAAGTGCAGCATCTGGTGAGAGAAAAGATGCTCTGATTAAACTTGTTTTCTGTTTTTTTTTCATTTAAAAAAATGAGCCTTAATTGAAAATTAAAAACGATTTCTTATGCCTGTTATTACTTTATAGTTGTTTAAAATGTCTTTAACATAGTTTTCAGTTTTATTATCCAGCTTTCCGTTAGTACGTTTAACAGCAGTATAGCCTTTATAATATGATGCCAGGGCCAGTTCCTCTTTTTTTGCTTTATTATGCCAGTGGGCGAATTTTTCTTTCAAATATTTTATTGTGCCATTGATGTTTTGCTTTATGTCATAAGGATTACTGATATTAAGGTTTTTAAAATTAAATTTTTTTATTTGTCCCAGGCCTTTAGCCCCGGTTGGACTTATTGCTTTTTTGTTAAAACCTGACTCTCGTGCAATAACAGCAGCAGCAAACTTGGGGTCTAACTTATGTTTTTTTCCATAGTCTACAAGGTATTTGGAGATAAGCGCAGCATCTTCTTTATTAATTCTTTTATAGGTTGATGTTATATAATAGTGAATTGCTTTGAAATCCGGATCATTTTCCACCTTTGCTGTACTGGTACGGGCTGCGTTTACATGGCTGTAATGTTCAGGGTCTATTTTGTTTGCACTGATATGGGTAGGGTTCTCAGAATTAAGAAAAAGAATAATTAAAAGTATGGCTCCTGGCAGAAAGCTAAGATTCATTTGAAAGTACCTGTCTGATTTTTTTAAGAATATTTTCTTCAGGTATAAGATAAACTTTATTTGTAGATCTGATTTTCATTTCTACAAGACCATCATCCTTTAATTTGCGGCCTATAATTAATTGAACAGGAAAACCTATAAGTTCGGCGTCTTTAAACTTTTTTCCGGCAGACTCATCACGATCATCAAATATCACCTCGATATTTTCATCAATCAATAACTGATACAGTTTTTCTGCAAAAGAAGTAAGAACCGGCTCTTTTTTGTTAGTTAAAATAATATCTACATGATATGGTGCTAATGATAATGGCCATATTATGCCATTACTGTCATAGTTTTGCTCTATAGCAGCAGCTACAGTACGTCCAGTGCCTATGCCATAACAACCCATAGTCATTATTTTTTCTTTACCGGAAGAGTCAAGAAAAGATGCAGACATAGCTTCAGAATACTTTTTGCCCAGTTGAAAAACATGTCCAGCCTCAATACCTCGTATTAAACGATAATGTCCATCTGTACACTTCGAACAGGGGTCACTTTCTTTAGCATTTCTTATATCAACATATTTGCCGGGTTTAAAATCACGTTTAATAACAACATTTTTCAGATGATAATCTTTTTTGTTTGCACCGGTATAGAAACTGTTTGAAGCTTTTATTGAATAGTCAGCGATTATTATCATATCAAAATTTAAGTTGACAGGTCCTGCAAAGCCTGCCGGAGCACCTGTTACTTTCTGGACTGTTTCATCATCAGCCAGATTCAGATATTCGCAGTTTAAAGCTTTTCTTAATTTTATTTCATTAATAGAATCACTACCTCTTATAAGTACAGCTACTGGTTTTTGATCTGCAAGATATATTAAGGTTTTTATAAAGTATTTTTCAGAAACTTTAAAGAATGCAGCTGTTTGTTTAACTGTTTTTAGATCAGGAGTATGAACCTCTGAATACTCAATCACTGGTGTCTCAAGTTCGCTGTCTTCAGGGGCAGCCAGCTCTGCTGCTTCTATGTTTGCAGTATAAGAACAGCTGGAACACTCGATGATAGCATCCTCTCCAGTATTAGCAGTTACCATAAACTCAGCACTCACGTTTCCACCTATGGAACCACTGTCGGCCTGTACAATTTTAAAATTAAGCCCGCACCGCTCAAAAATCCGGCAATAAGTTTTAATCATAGCTTTGTATGTCTTATCAAGACATTCTTCAGTTTCATGAAAGCTGTAAGCATCTTTCATACCGAATTCTCGACTGCGCATTATGCCGAATCTGGGTCTTATTTCATCACGGAACTTATTTTGAATTTGATACAGGATTAAAGGCAGCTGCTTATAGGACTTGATGTTTTTTCTTATTAGATCAGTAACTACTTCTTCATGGGTTGGTCCAAAGCAGAACTCTTTATTATTACGATCTTTGATACGCAGCAGTTCTTTTCCGTATTTTTCCCATCTTCCTGATTCCAGCCATAGATCTGCTGGTATGATGGCCGGAAATAATACTTCCTGGCAACCAGCCTTATTTAACTCTTCTCGAACTATATTTTCAAATTTTTTAAGTACTCTTAAACCAAGTGGTAAATATGAGTAGATGCCTGATGATATCTTTCGTACCAGGCCGGCCCGCAGCATTAACTGATGACTTGCTATTTCAGCTTCCTTTGGCACTTCCTTTATTGTAGGACAGAATAGCTTTGAATATCTCATAACAATTATATTTTAACATAAAGAAGTTTTTCGAAATACAACAAAATTCCAGGCTGTATTGACTGCTATAACTGTTCCAAAATAAAATGTCCTGCACTGAAGTTTAAACGGACAGTTTAATTTGTACCAGCTATAAAAAGAAGCAGTAACGCAGAATCACTGTAAATTATAAAATCACAGGTTGAAGAAATGAGTCCAGGAAGTTGATATGGAATAAATACAGTAATGTATATTTTGATTCAATTATATAGCGCAAAGTATACGAGTTTGTGGTATTGACATTTAAGAGCCGTAAAAACTATACTTCATTGAAGTTTATGATAAATTAAGAAGCCTTTGAGTAACGATATTTTTTAATTTAACGATAGAACCCTCTTAATCTCAAAGGAAAGTGAAACCCGAATAAATCAGCTGTTAAAAATCATGGTGAAGATACCTGATTAAGAGTTATGTATCTTTATATTGTCAGCTCATATCTGTGATCATATTTTTAACCTGGCCGGGCTTCTGTATTATTGAGCTGACCAGCACAATATTTGTAAGAGGTGAGAATTGAGAAGGAAACAAGACTTTAAGAGCTTTATCTACCTGTGTATTTTGTTTTTCAACCTGTGCTTTTTGCCAGAACTTTATGCTAACCAG
>JAAEMD010000237.1 GCA_024225875.1 bacterium | reverse complement strand
ATTTATTTCTTCTTCCTTATATTTTATCATCTCTGCTTAAGAACGACAGACTCCTAGCGCAACAATAAATTTCAGTTACAGTATATGCCCGAGCTTTTCTGATTTGGTTTTCAAGTATTTTTCATTATGTATATTGGGAGAAATAATTACAGGTATCCTTTTATTAATACTGATACCGTAACCTTCCAGTCCTATGATTTTCTTAGGGTTGTTAGTGATAAGGTTTAAGCTTTTTACGCCTAAATCCAATAGCATCTGAGCACCTACCCCATAATCTCTAAGGTCAGCATCAAAGCCCAGCTCGATATTTGCTTCAACAGTATCTGAACCTTTATCCTGTAGAGAATAGGCCTTGATTTTATTTGACAGACCAATCCCCCTGCCCTCCTGTCTCATATATAAAATGACTCCACTGCCCTGCTCTTCTATCATTTTCATAGACTCCTGCAGCTGATATCCGCAGTCACATCGTTGAGAATGAAACACATCCCCGGTAAGACATTCAGAATGAATACGTACATAGATATTTTCACTCTTAACAATATCTCCTTTGACAAGAGCAATATGCTGAGCTTTATTTAAAATATCCTCATAACAAACTATTTGAAATTCCCCAAATTCCGTCGGCATATTTGCTGTACTGACTTTAGCAATAAAGCTTTCTTTCTTTATTCTATAACTGATAAGGTCCTTTATAGTGATAATCTTCAAATTATGCTCTCTGGCAAAAACAATAAGATCAGCAACCCTGGCCATCTCACCATCTTCTTTTATGATCTCACAAATAACACCGGCAGGCTCAGTCCCGGCAAGCCTTGCCAGATCTACAGCTGCTTCCGTATGACCTGCCCTTCTCAAAACACCCATTTTACGGGCCCTTAAGGGGAATATATGGCCTGGAGTTACAATATCTGACGGAGTACTCGAAGGGTCGACAAATAATCTAATAGTTCTAGCACGATCTGCAGCTGAAATACCGGTTGTTACTCCATGAAAGCCGGCTGCATCTATGGATACAGTAAAGGCAGTTTTATAATTATCCTGATTATGCTTAACCATTTCTTTTAACTGCATACGCTTTATTATTTCATCAGTTACAGGAACACATACCAGACCCCTGCCATATCTGATCATAAAGTTTACAGTATCAGGTGTTACATGACTTGCCGCCATTACCAGATCACCTTCATTTTCTCTGTCCTCATCATCAACCACAACCACCATTTTACCGGCAGCGATATCATCAACAGCTTCCTGTATTAAATTAAATTTAAACCTGTTTTTTTTCATGACATAAACCCCGAATCAAATAATGTCTGTTTTAGATTTTTATCATTAATATTACTTTTATCTGTACTGGCCGATTTATTATAAAAGTTATATAAATATTTACCCATAATATCAAATTCAAGATTAACTTTATCACCGGCTTTTTTATTTAATAAAGTCGTATTTTTCAGTGTATGAGGTATAATATGGCAGGTAAAAGTATCTTTTTTTACATCCACCAGTGTCAAGCTTATTCCATCAATTGCAATAGACCCTTTGGGTATAACCAGGTGAGAATAATCATCAGGATACCGGAATTCTATTACCGCCCAGTCTGCTGATATTTTCATTTTTTTTATATACCCTGAACAGTCAACATGACCTGTTACAAAATGCCCTCCTATTCTTGATTGAGGAGTTAAACAAAGCTCAATATTTACAGCAGTACCTGTTTTAAGTAAGGAAAAGGTTGTTTTTTCCAGCGTTTCAACTGAAAACTGAACTTTAAAACTATTGTCATCATAAGATACCACTGTTGAACAGGCGCCGTTTAAGGAAACACTGTCACCTGTCTTTATATCCTTGATTATAGAAGCACAGTTAATAACCGCCTCCATACCACCATCAATATAGTTGATAGACTTAACTTGTCCAGACTCTTCAACTATTCCAGTAAACATAATCTTATTATATTCTCCTGACTGATAATTATCTTACCTTAATCATAATTAAGGAATATATTATTTATCAACAGCTATCCATAGTAACTACATTTTAAGTTTCCGGTTAATAATAACATTTTTTTACTTTAGATATAATGGGCACTTGAAACAGTAAACAAACAAATCAGGCAGGGACTGTTCAGTAATTAACCTGAAAAACGTGACCCTGACCTGATTCTGAGGGAAGGTAATTATTAATCAACACTTATACTCTGTGGATACCCCCCCCTTTTTTTTAGATTTATTCATTTTTTTAATTTCATAGATTTAATTTTTTTTCAAATTCACACACAAGAGACTCCAGCCTGCTTTTCGCTGCTAATCGTCTGATTCGAACCTTTTTTTGCTCTGCTAATTTTTCTGCTAATTGTCTGCTTTGATCTTCTAATTCGTCACTCAATAACTTGATGTTTGGCTGTCCTTCTTCTTTTATATATGAAGCTGCACTATCATTGATTTTTGAAGTCTGTTCAATCAACCGCAGCGACATTATTTTAGCCTTATTAACATTTATTTCTCCTTGCACTTCTGTGTCTTCAGGAGATGCATAAGAATCCAATAGCTTCTTGCCAAAAGCCATAAGATATGTGTATTGTTTGTGATTGTCCTTTAGATTATCCACTATAAATGCGACGATATCATTAAATGCGACGATATCATTATTTTCCATTTTATCAGAGACTAACGCATCAGACAGTTGAGTTTTTTTTGTGTTCAGAGCGTCAACTTCTTTGAGAAGAATGTATGTCATAAAGTCGAAACGATTCGAGAATACTTCATCTTCTTTTGTTTCTTTATTATAGACTGTTAAGGATTGAGATTCCGTTATAGTCTTATCAACCCACTCACATATTTTCTTAAATCCAGCAACAACTTCTTCTTGATCATTCTGCTGGCTGATGTTATTAAGAAAAGAGCTTACTACTTTTTCAGGATCAACCTTCTTCTTAGAAGGAACAGGTGAATTAGAAGGAATATAGCAAGGCTGTTGGAATATCTCTATTTGAATTGACTGTACCTTAGCAGGCTCTACTTCTTCTGTTGATTTGATACCATTAAGAACATCCATGATGCTATCCCAGTACATTCTTGTTATAAAATTACTGACATAATTGTAATTATCATCCGACAACTCTGGCTTTTTTAAGTTTTCAAAGCGCACTTCTGTTCTTGCTATGTAAATTTGGAGGATTTTAATAGAATTCATAAAAAGATGTTCAAAAGGAGAGAAATTCCATTCCTCATTCTCATTATTGATTACATCGACAATAATATCTTTTAGATCTTCTTTTCTTTTATTGTCATCTACTTCGGCGTTTAAAAAAATTAAAATATCTTTTTTCATAGTTTTCTTATAATTTGTGACCAGTGTTGCGCATTCTTCATGAAAATCATCTGATGTCAATTTATTCTCTGTGTAAATATCGGCGAATTGATTCTCGTCTTTCTTTGATGACCCAACTGCTACTATCTTTTTCATTTTAAACAACTCCTGCAAATATTATTCAAATTTTAAATAATTATTAATTTATAATGCATTATTTTTTATATAATTAAGTCGAAAAATTTCTGAAAAAATTTCTGAAAAAATTATTTTTCTTAAAAAAAACAATTCAAATAAAACCTTATTATGAACCTGAAAAGGCCAATAAGGGCCGTATAAAATACACCTGCTGATTAAGTAAAAAAAAGAAAAATAAAAGAATCGGCGTTTCACAGGGGGGGTACATAAACAAAGTCATTTGAAAACTTCAGTTTCGGACATTTTATTTTGATTCTGCTATAACATCCACTAAACTTTTACAATAACTTAAAATAGAAATGCATAATGGATGTATAAATAGTTTGCAAAAAAATATAATAATAATTAAGATGATGAAAAATTTTGGTGCTTTATTTAAATATAAACGAGAGCAAATGGGCTTAACGCAAGAAGCAGTTGCTAAAAAAGCCGGAATTGGAGCTAAGTATATATCTATGATCGAAAATGGTCACAGCACTCCATCCGGTAAAATATTCATTAAATTATTAGAAGCTTTAGAGCTTGAGCTTCCATATAAAGACTTAACTTTCTTTAAAAATAAAAAGGTATTGGATTTTATGCTGGAATCAGCACCTTTTATCTCAAAGCTTAGCAAACGAAACTTAAATGCGATATCCCAAATGATTCGTCTCATGGTTAATGATCCTGAAGATAATTAGTGTAAACTGGCCCACAATAGTGTTGATGGGCAATGAGGCTGAAACAGGACAAAAAAAAATAAGAATTATATATATATAATATGACGTTTATGTGCCAGGTATTTATCAACACTATTGTGGGCCGGTTTGCAAATATTTTGATGAGAATAAAATATACTCTGTCCAGATTTCAGCTTCCGAATAAATAAAACTGGCTGTCTGAACCCAGGGCAATCGCACTAAAACATATCCTACCCCTGTCATTCCCGCGAAGGCCAGGGCAATCGCACTAAAACATATCCTACCCCTGTCATTTCCTACCCCTGTCATTCCCGCGAAGGCGGGAAACCATTGTACATTTTGAATAAACATTCTTTATCGTTAAAAATATAAAATATAACGAAAGGAGAATAGTT
>JAAEMD010000236.1 GCA_024225875.1 bacterium | reverse complement strand
TAATACTTATTGCTAAAAATCCTGTTGCAGAAGCTCGTGGTTTAAATATCTTTGCAGGAAATCTGCTTTATATGAATGTAAATGAATTAATAATAATCAGTCTAGCTGCTTTTTTTATTTTTTTATTACATTTAATTTTTCATAAAGAATTTATGTTTATTTCTTTCGATAAAGAAACAGCTTTAACTACAGGGTTAAAAGCAAATCAGATTGATTTTTTGCTTTATCTGTCAATTGGTATTCTTATCAGCTTAACAATGAAGACCTCAGGTATTATTTTTGTGTTTGGCTCGCTTATTATTCCACCGATGACAGCTTTGATTTTTGCCAGAAAGGCCAGCACTGTTTTGTGGGTTTCACCAGTTCTGGCCATAATTAGTGTGATATCGGGGTTTTTAATTGCTTATCTAAATGATTTGCCGGTAAGTCCAGCAATTATAGGGGTTTATGGAGTACTCTTTCTTTTTCTAATGATTATCAAATTAACCTTGAGAAAATAACAGGTACAGTCAAATAATAATTGTAAGATATTCATTGCTCATAATAGATTATCGGTTTTGTATAGTGTGCTTATAAAATTAAAGTATGTTATAAAAGAAATCTTTAAAAATACAGGTAATTATTATTGATAAATACCTGTATAATTATTTGAAATGAACATATATCTAACCTGGAAATAATGAACCATGGAGCTTACCAATAAGTAAAACAGTTGTTTTTTGCATAATATTATTCTTTTTATCTGGCGCTGATATTCTGATTGCTGAGCCATTATCTATTAAAGATGTTCTTGATATTAAAAAAATTAATAATATCTCTTTTTCACCAGACGATACAAAACTTCTTTACTCAGACCAGGTTAATCTTTATATAAAAGATTTAAAAAATCCTCAAGTAGAAGATAAAAAAATAGACAGTGGCTATTTATCAAAATGGTCTTATGACGGAAAGAAAATAGCTTATATAAAAAACGGGAAGCTTTGTATTTATGACTTTGATGCCAGTCCCTTTTTGTCTTTTTTCCTGGGACATACTTATAATATAAAAACGTCAGATCAGCCTGTTAAAAATTTTGCCTGGTCTCCAAATGGTAAATATATAGCTTTTCTAATGCTGGAGCCTGATCCTGAAAAGGAAAGCATCAAGGTTCTTCACAAAGATTCTGATTTTTTATCTACGCACTTATGGTTGATAGATCTTGAAACTAAAAAACAAACCAGAATAACAACTGGTAATTTTATAGTAACGGATTTTGATTTTTCTCCAGATGGAAAACAGATTGTTTTTTCATCACAGCAAACCCCTGAAATTAAAGATGCGTTAGCCTCGTCTGCTGGTTTAATAAATATCAAGACAAAGAAAATTTCTATGGTAGAGTCTGGAAAAAAAATTCATCCGGTATGGAAGCCTGAGTTTTCTACTGATGGTAATTATATTTATTACTTAACTCTGGCTGATGACTGGCCTCAAATGTGGCTGGGAGCTACTAAGATCGCTGTTTATAATCTGGAAAATAAGAAAACAAAAATATTTGATAATAACGGTGATGATCGTATAAATAAGATTTATGCCTGTTCACCTGATAGTAACAGACTCTATTACCAGGTGGAGCAGGGTGTAAGCTACCAGCTTTACAGTATAGACATTAATACTGAAAAAACTGAACAGATAACTACAGGTAATCATTGCTGGGAGAACTTTATTTTTTCTAAAGATTTTACTAAAGCTGCTTTTACCAGAGAAAACGAAAATTACCCTCAGGAACTATTTCTTTCCAGTTTTCCAGAATTGCATCTACAGCAGATGACCTTTGTTAATAGTGTCTTAAAAAATCGAGATTCAGGTCGGACTGAAATTATTCACTGGCAAAGTTCGGATGGTACTATTATCGAAGGCTTACTTGTTAAGCCTGTAAACTTTGATCCAGCGAAGAAGTATCCCCTTTTAGTCAGGGTTCATGGCGGACCTGCAAACTGTGTCAGTAACCGTTTTGCGAATGGCAGGTGGAGTTATCCAACACAAACCCTGGCCTCTAAAGGTATTATGATTTTATTGCCGAATCCAAGGGGCAGTACAGGCTATGGCGAAAAGTTTAAACGAGAGCTGATTTTAAACTGGGGTGAACTGGATTACGAAGATGTAATGACTGGTATTGATTATCTTATCAATGATATAAAAATTGTAGATCCTGACCGTCTGGGTATAGCCGGGTGGAGTTATGGTGGGTATCTTACAGCAATGATTATTTCCAGGACTGACAGGTTTAGAGCTGCTTCAGTTGGTGCTGGATTTGTCAATATAGTCAGTCTTTTCGGTACAAATGATATGAACGACTGGATACCTTATTATTTCAAAGAACTGCCATATGATAAGCCCGAACTATATGTCAAACATTCTCCACTTTTCAGGATTAAAAATATTAAGACCCCGGTTTTAATTCAGCATGGCCAGAATGATAAAAGAGTACCAGTCAGCCAGGCAAAAGAATTTTTTACTGCCTTAAAACATACCAGTGCGGATATTGAGTTAGTAGTCTACCCTGGTGAAGGCCATATCCTGAGAAAGCCAGAAAATATTACAGACAGTCTTCAAAGAAATGTCAGCTGGTTTGAAAATTATTTAATAAAATATAACAACTCTAAGCCGGAAGGCCAGTTTTAGAATACTGTTCCGGATTAAAATAATAAAATATACTTATATTAAATTAACGTACAGCAAAGAGATCTGATATGAAAAACACTATATTTAATTTAACCAGCGAATATATAGCACTCAATAAGTTACTTAAGCTTATGAATATCTGTCAGAGTGGCGGTGAAGCCAAAGCTCTGATAGAAGATAATAAGCTTAAAGTAAATGGAGAGCTTGAGACCCGTAAACGCCGAAAACTCAGGCCCGGAGATACTGTCATATTTGAAGATATAGAAATCATCTTACAATAGCAGGCAGTAACTTGTAGAGCTTTTATTAATCCTGTTTCAGGGTAAATACTTTTTGTACCAGTGTTTCGCTACTATCATTGTACTCCATGGTATAAATGCCATAATAATGATAGTTACTACTTTGGGTGGGAAAAATGCTAAACCTAATAAAATTCCAAGGAAAATATTCATAACCATATTAGAATTTGATACAGCAACCTTGCCGCCTTTTTTATTGCGCCAGAAAACACTGAAATAACCAATTATTTGAAGAGTAAAAAACAAAATGTAAAGTATACCCAGTATTTTTAAAAGCTCTTTGTAGTTTGTAAGAATATAGTCTGCCTGATAAGCAACGGAAATCATAATCATTAAAGATACCAGTATCATTATTAAAACATTAGCATAATCCTGTAGTTTCAGTATGATATGCTCTTTGATTAAAACTCTTTTAAGTATTTTTGCTATCAATAAAGGGATAAATACTATTGATGCCAGGTCCTTGAAAAGGTGCCAGTAGGATAAGCTTAAGCTTGTTTTAAACAGAAGCCAGAAGATAAAAGGTATGGTAAATGTAGCTACAAGGTTAGTTACTATAATAATTGTTAAAGATAAAGGGGTCCGGCCCTTCATTATGTCCGTAATTACTGCTGCTGTTACTCCGGATGGTAATGATGCCAGTAAAACTACAGCAATTGCAAAGTCTGTTCCGAATGAATGAAAAAGTATATAGATAATTACAGGTGTAACAATCATATTAATAAAACAGACATATAAAATAAACCATGGTTTTTTAATATGTGTTATAAGGTCGAGAATATCTACCTTTAAAAACAATAACCCCATAATAATCATGACAATGTATCTAACATAGCCTTCAAAAGGATTTAACAGGTCAGGAACTAGAAATCCGATTAGTACGCCCAGAATCAGAAATATCCAGAAAAAACGGTCAATTTTATTTTGAACAATCATTTATTACCCCTTAAATTAAAGTTTTCCCCCTTTTTTTAGGTACGCTTAAATTTGTGTAAATGATGATGTTATAGTAAATAAAATATTTATTTTTCAAATATATTAGTAGATAAAAAAAAATTTTACTGTATTTTTAAAGATAAAACAATTATATTTAAAAATTATCTTTCATAAATACTATTATACAGTATATATAGTTTACTCTAAAGCTTACTCTAAACTCTATATTTACCTGTTTATGAAAGGTAGCTGTCCACAGCTTTAATCCCATCTATGGCAGAGCTCATAATTCCTCCTGCATACCCGCTCCCTTCTCCCACTGGATAAAGACCTTTAATTTGTATATGCTCATAATTTTTTTTTCTAGGTAATCTTACTGGAGATGATGTCCTGGTTTCTATCCCGATTAATAAGGCATCATTACTTATGAAACCTTTCATTTTATTATTAAAAGCATAAAAAGCTTCCTTAAGAGCTGAATTGATAAATTCAGGGTAGATAGTATTTAAATTAACTGATTCTATTGCTGGTTTGTAAGAAGAACGAGGTAAAGAATCTGATACTTTGTCAGTCAGGAAATCATTTAGTTTCTGAGCAGGGGCCTGGAAGTTTGATGCAGCGCTAAATGCGCGCTTCTCATATTCTCTGATAAAAGTTAACCCGTCTACTGGTGAAGACTTAATAAAATCATCAGGTAATATACTTACAACAATCGCACTATTGGCAAACTCTGAATTTCTTTTATAGTTGCTCATTCCATTGATTACTAACCTGTTTTGCTGGTTACTGCTGCAAATTACTATTCCTCCAGGGCACATACAAAATGAAAAAACGTTTCTTCCGGTAGTCGTTTTACAGGTAAGTTTATATGGAGAAGCTCCCAGGGCAGGGTTGTTTTTATTTTTGGAACCGTATTGAATTTCATTTATTAACTGCTGTGGATGCTCAATCCTTACTCCTGCAGCAAAAGGTTTTGGTTCGAAATAGATTCCTTTCTTATATAACATTTCATATGTGTCATGCGCAGAATGACCAGTCGCCAGGAAGATATTATTTGTTAATATTGACTGATAGTTGTTTAAAACGACTTCTTTAATTTCGGTTTTTTTAAGAATAATATCTATAACTTTATTTGAGAAAAGAATCTTTACATTATTTTTTTCCAGATAAGATCTTACTTTCTTTAATACACTGATTAGTTTGTCTGTTCCAATATGTGGTTTTGATTCAAATAAAATTTCATCAGGAGCTCCAAACAGGACAAGTTTTTTTTTAATATACTTATTTAGACTATTATTGACCTGGGTATGCAGCTTTCCATCTGAAAAAGTACCGGCTCCGCCTTCTCCGAACATAACGTTACTTTCAGTATCCAGTATGCCACTTTTCCAGAAAGATGATACTTTTTCAGCTCTGCTTTCAACCTTCTCTCCTCGTTCAATAATTGTTGGAATAATGCCATAATCAAGAAATCTTAAAGCACAGAATATTCCTGCTGGTCCCATTCCGACTATAACCGGCTGTGTTTTTTTTAAGGCACTGTTTATAACATTTAAGGTCTTATCTTTTTTTTGTGTGTAAGGAGTTATTTTTAATTTTTTGATTTTTTTAAGATCTAAAATATTTTTAGTTGTAATTATTATTGTAAAAACAAATAAAATATTATCTTTATTTCTGGCATCAATAGACTTCTTTACTATTTCAAAATCAACTATTTCTTTTGAAATTTCATAAGATAAGCTGCTTATTAAATTTTCTATGCTGGAATAACAGTTGACTGATATTTTCAGCTGCTCTAAAAGATAACGATTATTTTTCATCACAAATCCAGACTTTCAATTTGCTTTTTATTATTTATATAGCTGATCCAAAATAAACTGTCCGACACATAAGTTTTCAAATGGCTTCGTTTATGTACGCCTGTACACATGCGCTCAGCCATTTAAACGGACATTTCATTTTGATTCTGCTATAAGAAACCATTGATCTCTGCTTTATTTAATTGACGATAATGGCCTGTTTTCAGCTTATCAAGTTTTATATTACCGAAACGTATTCTTTTCAGAGATACTACTCGGGCATAAACTGAACGTAACATACGTCTTATTTGACGGTTCCGGCCTTCTTTCATTGTAATTATAAATTTGCAGGCACCTGTTTTTTTTATGGTTACAGGCAGTGTTTTTGATCCTAATATAAAAACTCCTTCTTCAAGACTGATTTTCATATCATTTGTCAGTGGTTTATTTATTACTACTTCATACTCTCTTTCATGTTTGTTTTTACTGTTTAGTATTGATTTGGCTAAAATACCGTCATCAGTCATAATGATAAGTCCTGAAGAATCTTTGTCCAGTCGGCCTATGCTGTTTAAATGCTGATATTTTTTGGGCAGTAAATCAGTTATTTCTTTTTCCCCCGGGCCTGGACAGTTTGTCAGTATCCCTGCAGGTTTATTGAATATGAGATAACAATAGTTTTTTTTTATTTCATATATTTCCGGGGCCAGCTTTACCTCATCTTTTTCAGGATCTATTTTTATTCCTGTTTCTGTTGCAACTTTACCATTTATAATTATCCAGCCTTTTTTAAGATACTCTTCTGCTTTTCTTCTTGAAAGAATCCCTTTTTCCGATAAATACTTTTGTATTCTTATAACCATAAAAACCCCTGTTTTATAGCTGATCCAAAGTAAAATGTCCGAC
>JAAEMD010000235.1 GCA_024225875.1 bacterium | reverse complement strand
CCCATTAGTAAATTATCTAGTTGCTCATCATCATTAAATTCTTTTAAAAGTTCATCATCTGCTTGGGTCATTTGCTTTAAAAATGATTTATCAACCCGATACCAAAAATATTTTGGACGACCATTCGCTTTATCAAACTCTGCGGTTGTTTTATCAAACTCTCGATAATATTCAAATTGTGGGATATCAGCTAATGGCTGAGTAACATCCATAAAATTTTGCAATAGCTCCCAATGTAAAAATGCAGAGCTAATTAAATTAGCACCTGTCCAAGCATAAAAAACGTCTTTTTTGAAATGTAATAGTGTAAATCCCCTATATGGAAAGCCGCTTTGAGGGTTGTTTTGGACTTTATAGTGAGCGTTAAACTCTTCAAAAGGAAATTTCAAAGAATGGCTTCCGCGATTATTATCCATCCAAACGAGACCTTTCGTACGCTCAAAGTTAACTCTTGAAGCTTTGACCTTTTTCTTTATTAACTTCAATATCGTTAAATTAAAAAATTTAGAGAATACCCACATTAAAAATATATAGCAAAGTGCAAGAGTGCCTTGTTTTTCATTACCTAAAAGATATAAAAATACTGGAATAAAAAAAAGACATAAGAGAATAGTTAAGTGAATACAAACCCAAATCAGTAATAATATATCAGACACTTTCCTACCAATTGTTGATAGGCTTAGAATGTTTGGCGTGCAACCAAGGACATTTCTATAGTGCTCTGCTTTACCAGATAAATTGTACTTAAACGCAGCGCTTTGATAACTATCATAACAATGCCCAAATACATTACCCCTGGGAAATAGCTCTTGTTTACTTTGATAGCGACAATACATTGAATCACGTTCACCTGTTGCGATTTCATTTCTAAATTTTGCAGCTTGTTTACCGCGATAAGCGGTTTCTGCGTATTGCTCAAGCATATTCAACTTCCTTATTACCGAACTGTATTACTAACTATTTATTTACAGTTCGGCACCACTCCTTTGCGTAAATACAAACCAAACTAGCTTCACTACCACACGGCTTCTCTATTTACTTGGCAATCGACTGGATCTAAATAAGGTTTTAACTCCTCAGGGAATCCATGTTTTTCGGTTATGTCTTTATCAATTTTGAAGTAATGCTCTAT
>JAAEMD010000234.1 GCA_024225875.1 bacterium | reverse complement strand
TATCATATTTGATCACGGCGGCCGTGTTCTTTTGCAGTCAAAGCAAAATACAGGAACTACTGTTAGTGTTTTTCTTCCTTATCTTAACCCAAAGGATTCTCAAACATAGCATTTGAAGCCAACCAGTACAGCACAGGATCTTCTTCGCTCATTGTTTTACATATATCGCAAGGCAGCGCATCTTCTTCGCCGAATCCCTTCAGAATCATTCCAGGGAACCTTGAATACAGCTCTTTTACAAACTACCTTCTCCCCCTCATCGATCCTGGCTATATAGTATCTTAAAACGCCAAGAACGACAGACTCCTGGTGATATGAATAATATGCTCAAATATGAAGATCCTGCCGCAACAACATTAATTTCAATCAGGGCTGCAGTTAGTATGTTAACTCAATCTAAATGGGAAACTCAGCCAGAGGATATTTCCATCCCAACCTTAATTTTTCAACCGAGCGCTGATAGAATGACCCCACCACCTTTTGCTAAAGGAGTTTATGATCGATTGAATTGCAGTAAAAAATGGATTGATTTGAAAGGCTCTGACCATATGACAACAAAATCACATTATTTTGAAAAAATATGGAGCCCTGAAGTTGATAAATGGCTAAGAGAGGTATTATAAAGAGTGGTTAAAAAAACAATATATAATAAAACTGATATGTATCAATGGGATCCAGAAATATATGCTAATAATTCAAGTGAACAAATGAACTGGGCTATCGCTACAATTAAAAGCTTATATCTTAGTGGGCATGAAAATATTTTAGATATAGGTTGTGGTGACGGAAAAATAACAGCAGAAATTGCTTCTAAGTTAACTACAGGAAAGATAATAGGAATTGATAAAAGCAATGAAATGATAACCTTTGCTAAAAAGAAATATAGTAATGGGAAATCCTCTTATAATATCTCTTTTATTGAGGGATCTGCAGAGTCTATTCAAGTAGATTCCCCTGTTGATATAATAGTTTCTTTTACAGCACTTCACTGGGTAGAAGATCACCAGAATATGTTGAAAAAATTCAGACAAAATCTTAGTCCAAAAGGAAAGATATTATTGCAGTTTGCGGGAAAGGGTAATGCTAACTCGATATTAAATATTGTTTCTACAATTATAGCAAAAGGACACTGGAAAAAATACTTTTTGAATTTTTCATTTCCCTGGTTTTTTTATGATACCAACCAGTACAAAACATGGCTAAAGATAGCAGGATTTTCTATTATTGACCTTAGATTAGTCACTAAAAATATGGAGCATTCCGGAATTAAAGGGTTAAAATCCTGGATAAATTCAACCTGGTTAGCATACACTCAAAGAATTCCAGAATCAGAAAGAAATGATTTTATCAATGAAATCGTTACCATGTATTGTAAAAAACATTGTATATCTAATGAAAGGAATAAAATAACAACAAAAATGGTTAGGCTACAAGTTTTGGCAAAAATTGATTCTGTTAAATAAGTGATGGCACTGTTGTCCGGTAAAAATTCAGCATCAGGAAAGTTGGGTAAAATCAGGAGGTTTAGTACATATTTGATCACGGTGGCCGTGTTCTTTTGCAGTCAAAGCAAAATACAGGAACTACTGTTAGTGTTTTTCTTCCTTATCTTAACCCAAAGGATTCTCAAACATAGCATTT
>JAAEMD010000233.1 GCA_024225875.1 bacterium | reverse complement strand
GCGGTAACTTGGCTGAAATAATTTCGTCAAGCCGCAAGGGCATTGACCAAATCATTCCATACAAGTTCCTGGCTTTCTATCGGGTTTGCTAAACCCGAAATTACACTCAAAAGTTTACACGTCCCTTTATTCTATTATAATATATTAATAATTTATATACATTTGTATAATCTTTTTAAACTGACCTGATCAATCTGTATTTAGAAAAACATCCTCCTGATTCTGACGGCTGTACTCATGCTGGTATGGTGAGACTTGAAGTTGAAGCAAAGAAAGGGCAATAAAAAAACTGGTATATCTTTATCAAATAACGCAAGCTATAATATCAAGCTATTATGATCTCATTATTCCATGATTATAAACTCCTGAAAAAATTCCCTTCTTTTTGCGATAAATTAACAAAACTTCTTGATTCTGGCCTTGATATTGAAAAATCTCTGGAGATAATATATAAGGACGAGTCAGATCCTGAGTTTAAAGAAAAGATAGCTTTATTATCATCAAAACTTTATTATGGTGAAAGTTTTACAGCCAACCTGAAAATAATTCTGCCTGACCAGATACCATTTAATTTTTCTCACCTTTCAAGGATACCTGATCTGTCTATTTTTCTTCGTGAATTATCTATTTACTACTCAGAAAAAACCTCAACCATAAAAAAACTGATCTCTCAGCTAACCTATCCCTGCTTCCTTATTATAACAACCATGGCAGTTTTCGTATTATTAATAACAGTAATCTTACCGTCATATGAAAAATTTTTTTCAAACATGACCATACCTGTTCCAGCTTTTTTGCATTATATGATGAATATTACCAGTGCAGTACAAACTAATCTTTCCTTTATTATTATTATAGCTCTCCTCATAATATTATTCTTTTCACATAAAATTACTTACCATTCTAAAAACTTTATATATAAACTATTCTTTCCTTACAGGATATCTGATCTTTTATGGTTAATCTCCATTTTTTTACAAAGTGGAACAGATTTAAAGCAAACATTAGAAAGCATCTATTCAAATAATGAAAATCCATTTCTTGATAAATTTAACTATTTCATTCGAGAATTCTTTTCGTCAGGAGATTTTGCTCTTAAATTCCATAAAATATTTTCCACCTCATCTTACCAGAAAGAATTACTGCTTACCGGCGAAAAAACCGGTATGCTCCACAAATCTCTACTGGAAATTGCTAAGGATATAAAGCTAAAAGAACAGGAGAAGCTTTACTTCATCTTAAATACCATACAACCATCAATACTTCTTTTTCTTGGCATTATAATCTGCTTTTTCATCTATATCAGCTTTATACCAGTACTTCAAAGCATTCAAAAAGTTATATGATTTACACGATACTTTATTACGTTACTATATAATCAATAAAATATATTATTGACGTTCAGAAACAGCCCTGCTAACATCTAAAAAACATAACTGCTTATTAAGGTGCCTCAGTAAGGTGGACAGATGAAAAAAAACGGATTTACTCTAATAGAACTGGTAATAGTAATATCTATAATAGGTCTCATCAGCTCCATCTTCATTCCGAACTTCTCTTCAATCCAAACTAAAGCAAAAGAGTCCTCTATCAAAACTATCGTTCATTCTTTACACACAGCAATTGAGTCTTATTTTATTACAACAGGACATTACCCGGGCGGAGACAACCTTAATATAATAGAGCTGGCCAGTATATTAATAAAAACAGGTGATCTGATCTCTATCCCCAAAAACCCCTTTACAGGCTTTGAATACTCAGAAACAGATAGTTCTGGCAAAATAACCTATAGTTACAGTGAAAAATCACAAAGCTACACACTGACAGCCCTGGGTCTAAACAATGAAAAAGAACTAATTACAATCAAAAATTTTTAGACGTTTTATGTTGTCACCTGAGTTTCGCACATAACAGGAAGTCTGTACACTGCACTCAGCCATTTAAACGGACAATTCAATTTGTACCAGCTATAACAAGTGAACGATGTACAGCCAGCACACTTTTCGGCACAAATATTGATACTCCAGCCCCATATTTATTGTGTTATTAATTTGGCCTTAAATTGACCTTATTTTTAATTTTAATGGATTAAGCAACCTTCTTTCTGTAAATTCCATTTCCAACAATATCTGAATCGTTTATTTCATTAGGCAAATATCTCCTTTCTGACAACCAATCTTCATGAATTTCAAGAACAACAGCAG
>JAAEMD010000232.1 GCA_024225875.1 bacterium | reverse complement strand
GCCTTAACCCCTACGGGGTAAAAGATAAATAAATATGTATTTATTTGTGACACAGCCTATAGCCGCTATATTAATCAATTTTTTCATACTATGATATTTTATAGCGACTCCTGAGAATTTCAGAAAGCTTATTAATCATCTCAAAGGATTGTTCAACAGTTTTTTCTCCATCAGGATTTATAAGACAGCATGTTGCTGGGGATAGCAAACTTCTCTCTATTATCAAATCCATATCAACACCGTTCTTATTCAAACCTTTCCAGATCTCTTCAAGTTTATTAACAAGAGAGTTTAAGTTTTCCTTTTCAAATATTTCAAAACCTGTGGGAACTATTCCCCAGACAATAGTGTTTCCTTTTTTAAGAAAGCGTTTAATGGACCCGGCAGAAGCTGCGAAAATTTCTGCGTTTGTATAAATATCCATGGAAAGTATATCCATATCAAGGTTAAGCATGAATTCCCAGTCAGGATTTCCGCAAAGATGAATACCTTTTGGATGATTAATAGATGCTAAAAATTCGTCCAGTTCTCCCTTTGCTTTTAAATTATCATATC
>JAAEMD010000231.1 GCA_024225875.1 bacterium | reverse complement strand
TAAATTTTGATAATCTTCTTCTGAGAAACTATAAAAATTTGCTAAGACTTTTTGAGTATTTTTGTTTTCTAACTTGAGTTCTTCAACTATCTCTAATAGTCTTATGAAATTTTGAAAACTATCCAAGCTCTGATTGTTCTTATTTAAATTCGCAAATATTTTAACAACAGGTCCATTTTCGCCAGATATACTTTTATGAAGAGCATGTACATTGTTTCTGATTTCCTTCAAATCAAATACAGCGTCTTTTTTTTCAAAAATTTCATTAAAATCTAGTGGATAGTTGTCACTTTCATGTATCTTGGCCTCCAGTAATTGGAATTCTTCAATGTCTTCTAGTTTTATTTTTTCATAATTAACTATTGTCTTTTTGAGTAAATTTTTTAAATTGTTAATCATTTCTTCTTTATTGATCCTTGAGGAGGATGCTTCTTTTTTGTAGGCCCTATGGTACGTTTTGATATCTTTAATAGATGTTGTGGAAAGTATTTGGTTGTAAGTACTTCCTGATTTTCCTAAGCGGAGAATCGGGTTTTGGAAGTTCTTATCAATTCTGACTTTATTTATTGACTCAGAGATTTTATTTTCAACAACATCCAATGCTTCTTTTTTGTCGGATAGAACTAAAACAGATTGACCCTCTATCACTGCATTGAAAAGTACAGCGGTAATAGTATGTGATTTACCTGTACCAGGGGGGCCTTCTACTGTGACATACTTGCAATTTGGATTTTTTAAGGATGAAATAACTTGCCTCTGTTCAGAGTTAAGTGGGATTGGAGTTGAATGTACTAATCTATTTGGAGTATCTGTCTCATCCCACTCGCTTTCTACCTCATTAATTAATGAAATAGGATCATCATGAATAAACGAGTTAATAAGCCTATTAAATGAATCCGCTAACTTGCTACTACCGGACTCTAGCAATTCTAATATTTCTTCATAATCATTTATTAGAGATTCATCAGATTTATCAAACAGACTCAAGTAACAAGAATTCGATATGCTTACAAACATGCCTTTAATGTTTTGATCTCTTGGATTATCTAGCTCTAGATAATTTCTTAAATCAAAAAAATCAGATATCTCCCTCATTATTCTATCAATTGTGCCAATGAGGTGTCCCTGCATTTCCTCTGAAAGGTATATTACTCTGTCATGAATCGTTTTTAGAGATCCTGTCTTTTCGTTTACTTTGTTATATTCTTGGACAACATAATCTATTGCTTTTTTATTTAGATAGATTGTTGAATCAAACGAAACTTCAAATCCTGCTGGCACTCTTTCTAATTCCAATGGTATATAGAAAATTGGAAATGTAGTTTTATACACTGTAATATCACAAAAATACAGGTAGAATTGTTGCTTTTCTAACAAGGGTTCATTATTAAATAAACGATAGACTTCAGCGAAAAGATCTTTAACAGAAAAGTGTTTAAAAAACTTAGAAACATGTTCTTTAGTAGATTTAAGGGTGAGAACACTTGCCAGTTCTTTTGAAATATTTTCAACTTCAGTTTTAGACAAAAGTGTATTTACAATTTCAGCAATTTTATTATCTATTAAATCTAAGAGGATGTCAGAAATATCTTCCTCTATTAGATAAATACTTTCTAAATTTGCTGAAGCTAAAGAGTGCAAAGGGTTTTTAATATTTTGTACTAATGGAGTTATTAAAAATTCTTTAAATATTCGTGATGTTTGTTCAAGGGCTGTATCTAATGCTTGATCGTAAGCGATCCCCCAACCGCATTCTTGAAAAAAACAATTAACTTTTTTTAAAATTCCAGGGCAGTAATCTATTGTAATCTTCAAAAGATTTGCAGAATGGGATCTGTTTTAAAATATACATATAATAATCAACTGGGTTCAAGCGATGCGCTTTAGCCGTTAAAATCAATGTAAAATGAACACCCAG
>JAAEMD010000230.1 GCA_024225875.1 bacterium | reverse complement strand
ATTTAAATAGCTTTTATTACCCAACAAAGATTATTGCTGAAGGTAAAAAAATTACAGTAATAGATCTTGGGACTTTCCCTAGAAATTGCAAATTAGTTGTCCAAGGAACAGCTGGGCAGGGTAAATCTATTCTACTTAGATATTTAGCAAGTCAAGAGCTAAAAAAAGGTTGCGTGCTTCCTATATTTGTAGAGCTAAGAAAAGTATCAGAAAGCAACAGCTTAGAAAGGTTAATTTTAGATGGGCTAAAGCAATTAGGAATAGAAGTTTCTATGGATGATTTAGATCCTATCTTATCTACTGGTAAATGTGCTTTACTTCTTGATGCCTTCGATGAGTTAGGATCTGCATATATAAGAGATACCATTACATCCATTGAATCTTGGTGTTGTAAATTTCATAATCTACCTATTATTGTTTCTTCTCGACCTGATTCATCAATTCAGAATAGCGCTCATTTTAACGTATATAAAATTGAAAAATTACGTCGTTCTGATTTTGAACCATTACTAACTAAACTCTTTATTGATACAGAGCAAGTTAAAGATATAATTCACAACATAGATGGGAAGAAAATAACTTCACTTGTTTCAACCCCACTATTGCTAACGCTTTTGGCAATACATTATGTCGAAGAAGGGGATGTACCACAGAGTTTGGAAGGTTTTTATGAGAATTTATTTCATGTCATGTGCTCAAGACATGACGCGACCAAGCCTGGGTATGTTAGAGAATTTTCTTCAGGACTAAATAAAGATGAACTAAACCATGTTTTTAATATATTTTGCTTAGAGTGTAATCGTAGTAATTACACTTCAATTTCATTTCAAACGGCTAAGGATATTGCAAAGAAATCCTTAAATTACACAGACCATAACAGTAAAAGTGAAAGCTTATTTTTAGATGATATTGTCAAAGTTACGTGCTTACTGCTTAAAGAAGGTCATCAGTATCACTTTATACACAAAAGCATAATGGAGTACCATGCAGCCAAGTGTATTTCTAAGATGCCTGAGTCCACTAAAATAAATTTCTATAAACATGCGATTGAGTTATTTTCTAAATACAAGCAAGTCTTAGACTTCTTGTTCTCATTAGATAAATTACTTTACATTGAGTACTTCAAAATACCACTATTAGATAAGCTAATTGAAGAATTAGATTTAGAGTATTTGCTGTCCGAAATTTCAGTAAAGTACAATCATGAGGTTAAAGGCCTTGTGAGCAGTATCAATCATGAAGGTTTTATCTTGAAAGCGCTTGATATATATCAAAAAACTGCTTTTGAGGATTTCTATTATAAAGTATTTATGCAGTTAAAACCTTCTAAAACTGTCAAGCGTCAATCTGCCTATATGTACATTAAAGAAAGTGAACCTGATGCGCTAAATACTTGTTACCAGGAGTTTTTTAAAGCTCTAATATCAAAAATATCGTATGACCGATGGAAATTAGAAGATTTTGTAAAAACAGAAAGGGAGAAGTACAAAAATTTTAACTTTTTTGAATAGTAATTGCGCACACGATACACTTTTAACCATCTATAAATTAAGAGTATTTTTAATTTTTGGTTTTGGTAATTATAAAAGTTAACAATTAATTGCGCAAACTTAACTGATAGGGAAATTAGCATGCAGAAAAAGCTCAACAACATAAACGTAAAGCCAGTAGGCTTTAGCGATTACTGTAACTTCACATTAGCTCTAGATATCGAAAATGAACGTTTAGAGGCTTATTTCAATAAGAATGATACGAAAGCGACGATTGCTTATAAGCTAAGGGCTTTGGCTGAGAAAATTGAAGGTGCAGTTTAGTGGAAAGTTTTAAAGCATGGTTTATAAGAGTAACCATTAGTTATTTGGTTTTATTTTTAGCTTTATTTATGTTTTATGTTTTTTGTGTAAAAGGCGGGTCATGGGGAAGTTTTAGTGATGTAGTAATCGCTGTATTTACTATTTTAATTGCTTACACAACTAATTTGATATTAATAGCAGCTTGGCTCGCAAGCAACGACTGGAATAAAGAAAAAAAGTACGAGTTAGGTTTATCACTATTATCAAATTTAGTTTCGTTTTATGCATTATGCTGGGAGCTAAGGATCTTAAAAGTTAGGTCATTCGATGAGTACAAATTGATTTTGCAGGAGGGCCAAGAAATGGGAGCCTGCGCGCAATGTCAAGATGACAGTGCTATTAATAAGTGTATTGAACAAGTTAAAGAGCAAACTGAAAAGTCTATAGAGAATCTTGCGGTTATAAACATCAAAATTAAAGAGTTGGAAGGTAGAATAGAGAAACTACATGGTAGTTGCCTTTTGGAAGCCTCTTTGTATGAATCTGCAATTGTAGAAAAAGTAGATATATTTGTAAAAGAGTCTAGCTCAATAAAAATAAGCAACGAAGAGGCAAGTCTTCACTTTAATAAAATAGCTGAAATTGTACTTCATAGCTCAAGAAGTTTACCAAACCTTCCTGCTGATGATGAAATTTTGAAATTGCTAAATAAATACAAGAGTTATAGTGATTTGAATGAAATTAAGGAGAAGTTTTCAGATGAATACTGAGGTGTTAGAAAGTAATTTCAACAAAGCGAACAACTTTAAAGATTTACCAAATGGAGTCGCAGGCCTAATAGAAAAAAATAAAGATGCAACTTTCTATGGTATCGCTAGCGGCCGGTCAATGGAAGGTGTTGGAATTTTTGACGGTGACCTGCTGATAATCGACCGCAGCGTTGATGTTAAGCAAGGCGATGTAATTGTTGCTGCCTATAGTGGTGTGTTCGTTTGTAAGATTGCAGACCTTAAGAACAATCTTCTTTTATCTGATAGCGTTGAATACCCACCGGTAAAAGTTACTAAGCATGATGAATATCTTTTTGAGGGGGTTGTGATTAGTTCGGTTCGTATGCACCGTGGAAACATAAAAGAAAAACTTTAAGGACAGATTATGACTGATATAGATGTATGGGGCTTAGTTCAAGCTATTTTAGCTTCGATTGGTGGAGGGGCTTTATTAATTTTCGGTTTTTCAAGCTTCTTGGCAACGGTAATGTCCAAAAGAATCATTCAAAATGAAAAAGCTCAGCAAACAATTGACTTAGAAAAATTAAAAAACGAGCTAAAAAGCGAAACTGATAAAGAAATTGCGCTCTTGCAATCAAGGCTAAAGACAGAATCTGATGTTGAAATAGAAAAATTAAAACATAAAATCGATGCACAATCACATAAGTATAAACTGAATAAAACTCATGAACATGAACAAAAAGTTAAAATAAAAAATGTAATATCTAAAAATAAAATTACTCTTATTAACGCTGCTGAAACACTTGATAGTCGATTATGGAACTTTATGGATAATCATAATAGGAATTGGCACGTGAATAATGAGCAGGGTGATAAATATTACCTAAAGTCATTTGTATATAGGTTACTTGTTTTTTTTGGCGTTAGTTATTCAACAGAAAAAGAGATGATTTTTTTAGATTCAACTGTTGCGGAGAAGCAAGATTTGGATTTCTTAAAGTTTCTAAAGGTGTTTCAGTTGCTAATGACAGATGTTTCATTATTTGATGGCCAAAACTATGATTCTAAGATGGATAGTGACCATTTCTTCAAAGATAACTTCATAGCGATGGTAGGGTGTGTACTTGAGTACGATAATGATACACAGTTGCTAAAATCAATTAAAGCTTATGACTCGTTTATAAATGATGATGAAACTCAGAGAAAAGCCGATAAGTTAGTAGATTTTGTTTCTGGATTAACCCCGTCTAATGAACTTAGGTGGTCTAGAATGTTATCACTTCATTTAGTTATTAACGCCTTCTTAGAAGAGTTTGGCTATGATTTTAATAAAGTGTCAGATGGTGAACTGATAAATATTTTAAAACACAATGAGAAAAATATATGCCTTGAGAATTTATGGGCATTATTAAAGCTTTATAAATTAGATACAAATGAAAGTGTTTTGAAAGTGTTTGGAAAATTTAGATGTTTTTAATCGATAGTGCTATTATTGAACATTTAGGTTAATTTCGTATTGGTTATTTACAGGGGGTCACTTGGAAAAAGGTTTGACTAAAGCTAAAGGTGTTACTTCAAAAGGGCATAGTTGTTTTACTGCGCCAAAACCCGTTGCCGTAGTTATAGGGGCGCCTAAAACAAGCAGTATTGGTGCTAAAAAACGTAATAGGTCAACACCACATTCTTGGTCTGTGATTGATAAGTATGGATTCACTGAACTTCCGAGGTTTAAAAATAATCTTGGAAAAGAAGTTCGTACAGACTATGTTGTTGATCATTTTTTCTTTAAATATCCAAGGTTATCAAATGAATTGGAGAAGTCTGATTTAATCGCTTGTATTGAGAAAAATGTTCTTCTTGGTGAAAAAAATTTACAAGCTCATATTACATCTAAATTCAACGAACTTATTAATTCTGACATGGAGTTGGAGGAGTTAATACAAATATATACACTGCTTACATCTGTCAATGCTACTAACCATATTGAAAAAACTTTAATCGACTATAATTTACCCCCTCAAAAAGAATGGCGTGCATCAAAAAGAAATGAAATTAGTCGATCTAGAGCAGCTACATTAATAGCTAAACGTAGTATGGAAGCATTGACGGCTAAACCTAGTGTGGAAAAATTTAATATTAACTATAACCTACCTATAATGCATGTAAGTATTAAGCCCTTTATTCCTGTGCGGTTATTTAAAGCAACCATAACCAGAAATAAAGCCATTGAAGTTGTTGAAAAGCTCACACGCTTAAGAACAATCGTGAGCTCAATTTGCGATGCTAAAAGTAAAGGAGCCTATATTCAGAATGAGTTATATAGCAATGAAACTCTAGGTGATTGATTTATGGATGAAAGTGTAATACTTAGAGCCAATATATTGATAGACGAAAGTTCAAGTAATGACTTAAGCTGGTTAAATGAGGATAATTCAGAAAATTATTTTAAAGTTGATATTTTAGGTGAAGACTTTTCAAAAGTAGCAAATGATGTGTTTAATATTTATAAAAATGTCTACACCCTGCTGTTCCCAAAATTAAAACTGCTTTTTGAAACACCTGAAGCGTTATATGATTACAACCGTTGGATACTATTTACTAACAGTGATGGTAAGATAAACGGATTTTGTTTGCTTAGTGTAACGGATTTTGGCCTTAAATCATGTTTGTTGGGGGCTGATAGGGATTGTAATGCATCAAAAAGTTCAGTGGTTTCATTTAAAAAAGCCATGTTAAATGATTCTAATTCTTTTGGCGAAGTTTCAGGTAGATTAAAAAAAGCAATTATAAACGATGTACCTATCGTCAAGGTAGAACATGCAATTATGCTTCTAGAGTCATTAGGGAAAAGCAGAGCCGTGCCAACAACCAATGAAAACCATTATGAAAGAGAGTTACGTAATGTAGGTAAAGTTGAGAAACTCATGGTTGGTAAGCCTAGCCTACCAGAATCTTTTCTTTCAATCAGCGCATAAACAGTTAGTGGAAAATATTTAATACCTTGTAACCCCCCCCAACCCTGATTCGTATTTTCCATGTTGAAGAAATCCGCTTAGTTTATGACCTGGCGGATTTTTTGTTTTTATATTCCCACAAAGCTTTGCATGTTAATCTTATACCTATAACGCTTAAAAGGAGAAAACATGCAGAAGTTTGATAAGATGATTGTTTTAGCAGTTTTATTGACATTCCTAGCTGGGGTAATTATTGGTTAAGGCTTCTCATTCGAAGTAAAATTGAGTGATTTGATTGCTACTGCAGCAGCATTAATTACTTTTTTATTTGCTTGGAACGGCTTAAAGCACAATGAAAAGCAATTCTTGAACTCTATTCAGCCGGTCGTTGAAAAACTTGAGCACCACAGTAAAACAGATGGCTATTATCGCTATGTCCTTCATAACTACGGAAATGGAGCTGCCATAAATTTTGAGTACAAGTTGTTTTGGTGTGATAGCGAATTAAATCAAACAGAACTAGAGAGCAAGATAAAAAATTGCTTCCCAAATTGCACTCTTGAATTAGGCGCCCAATTAGGGATAAGCCCCAACACTTCAGATGACTTAATAAATATTAAAGGTATATATAACGATAATTTTGAAAAGTTCTTACGCCTTTTAATAAAACTCAAAGTTGAGTTGAAGTTTAGTACTACTCAGGGCCAAGTTATTACTAAGCAATTGCGTTTTGGTCACTTTTAACCGTAAGTGATTAGTTAAACCCGCACCTCGCGGGTTTTTTTATACCTAAAATTTGAGAGCAAACTATGAAAGCAGGAAAACTTATAGCGCTGGGGTTTTCCGGCATTCTTGCGGCTGCTGGTGTAACCGTCGCTACTTTTGAGGGCCAAGAGTTAACTGGCTATGTTGACCCTGTTGGCATTGTAACAACTTGCTATGCCCATACTGAAACAGCTGTTGTTGGTAAAGAGTACAAGGAAGATTTTAGTTTGACTAAAAGGGATATAGAAAAGTGTTTTAAATATGCAGAGATTCTACAAATACTGCCTAAAGAAAAGTTTTATCGTGAAAAATTAAAACTGAAAATGAAAAACTCAATCAAGCGGAATACAGTAATAGTCTTTTAGTATTGGTGATAGCAGCAAATTGAGGAGTTATTTAGATATTAACGAAAAACTCCTCAGAACATTTTTGCTATTAAAGTGCAAATTTTTAAAAATTACAATTGTATTTAAGTACGGATTTCTATTTGTTCGATTTATAGTAAGACCTAGAGCTAATTTTCTTAAATTTTACTTTGCCACGATCTTGTGAGTGGCGAGCTAAAGTAGGGAATAGCCATCCTGTTTTATTGTCAGTTTTGTTTCATTGTGGATAAGCATTTTTTGTAAGATTTAGCTGAATAAATGTGATTACCAAGGGATACTGACGGTATAAGTACCAAGCGATTTTGACGTAATCACACTATCAATGTTGCCGAGCTTCGGCAAGTTTTGCTAACCGTAACGCAGTCGTATTCATATTTTCCCT
>JAAEMD010000229.1 GCA_024225875.1 bacterium | reverse complement strand
TCTGATATACATAGGTATATTGTTTATAACGTTGGTTGTAAAACTCATGATTTTCTCAAGCATCCAGGGGGCAAAAAACAATAGTCCCAGAAAAACCGCCAGAATTTTCGGGATAAAAGTCAGTGTCATCTCCTGTATTGATGTTACGGCTTGAAAAATACTGATAATAAGCCCTACTATAAGACCTAAAAGCAGCATTGGCGCTGAAATCAAAAGAGTCAGAACGATACCTTCCTTGGCAAAACTTACTATAAATTCCGGAGTCATAATTTATATCCCAAAGCTTTTTACCATTGAACCAATTAATATATTCCATCCATCAACCAGTACAAATAACATTAATTTAAATGGCAGCGAGATCATAACAGGCGGAAGCATCATCATACCCATGGCTAGAAGAACACTGGCAACAACCATATCAATAATTAAAAAAGGAACATATATAACAAAACCGATTATAAATGCTGTTTGCAACTCACTGATAACAAAAGCCGGAATTAGTACAAGAAGCGATACATCATTTTGAGTTTGTGGATGTTTTATATCAGCTGTTTTAACAAACAGGGCAATATCTTTTTCTCT
>JAAEMD010000228.1 GCA_024225875.1 bacterium | reverse complement strand
TATCTTCTATTAATCGGGCTGTAGATACATTTAAGTCATCCCGATTGATTTTATCTTTTAAATTTTTTATTTTAGTCAGCAGAGCTTGAAGCTTCAGTTTCTTTTGAACTATTACCCACGCCTCAGTCTCATTGTTCGTTAAACGGGCAGCTTTTTTTGCTTGAATACTATCAATGCTTTTTGTAATGTTTAATTCTAAATCATTCAGATACCTGTTTATAAGGTCTCTTTCAGTGTTATTATTTTTTAAGGCTTCTTTAATATGTGTTTGTCTAGGCATGGGTTTTATATATTTATTCTGTAAAAACTCCGTGATATTTTTAGTAGCTGTAGATAAACCTTTTATATTTGACAAAGCATTCTTCATGTTTTTTTTACCAGGGCCTTTGCGCAGTTGCTTAATCTTTGGTTCAAGGTCACTCTTGAGCAATTCAAGCTTTTTCTCAAGATCCCTTGAGCGCTCGAATAGGTTAAGGCCGGGCATGCCTTTTTTCATATCATCAATCAATTCAGAGAAATCTTTGCAACAGCTTTGAGCGTTATAAGGGCAGTTTGCGATATCTCCGGTGGTTTCTTTAAAAAGATGTGTCAGAGCATTGCTGTTGCTCCCATAAACTATGGTCTTATCGATGTTTTCAGCTACCCTCACCCAATAGTTTAAAACATCAATGGCTGTATGTAAGTTTTTATTTTTGCCAAATGTACCAGTTTTAACTTCCATAATATCAGAAGCTGACATTGACTTTAGGATATTAATATCATATTTGCCTGAGTTACTCTTTATATTTTGAGTTTTATTCTCCAGATAATCGGCTATTTTAGAATACGCATTTTTTCCATGAAGCATATTATTATTTAGTGCATTTTCGCGTGTATGATGTATATCATTCCTATAGATACTATTATTATTAATACTATCAATATCATTTAATGTCATCTGGATGATAATACGTAGTTCTTTATCGCTGACTCTTTTTATGACATTGCCGGATTTTACATCTGGTTCACTATCTTTAATCGGAAAGATCTCATTTAAAAAGCTTTGACTTGTTTCCTGGGTCGTATTATAAATATCTGCAGCAATAGCAGGGTTGATACAGTATTCCCGTACAAAACTTGTTCTATACTCAGGTTTGCATATGTTGCGTGACGCTTTAGATAGAGCTGCTAATAAATAGCCTTGAAAATTATTATGTTCCTCTAAGTGAGTAGCTTTTGTCAGGTAGGGATCAAGTATTAATATGGCCCCTGCTTGATCCAGGTGCTGTTGTGGATTCTGGGCCTGTTGTTGATTCTGGGCCTGTTCAAGAGCCTCATTTATTTTATTTTGAAATTCCTCGGCAAATACTTCCCTGAAGTCAGGAACATTATTTCTTCCGTCAAAGGTAGAACTTAAATTCATTATCAGGTTGTTAGTCAAGGCTTTGTCTGTTTTTCCTATTTCATCAAAAAGGAGTTCGCATATTTCTTTTAAATCTTCTTTTGAAATTAATTTTCTCAATATTTTCTTTAAGGCAGCATCCTTTTGTGCCAGATGATGGCTCTGGAACAAATCTTTTAATGTTTGTTTAGTTTCTTCAGGGTCAGTTATTTTTTTTAGATATTTTATAATAGATTCACTATTACTTTTATGAAGATAAGGAAGAAACAGGGACTCAATTTTATGTGCTTTATTTTCGTGACTGGTATTTTGTATTCTTAATGCTAAAATCCATTTCATGGCATTGGCTGGTATTGATTCTGGTGATATTGATGTGGAGTTTTTTTCCAGGTAATTACTGATGTTTTGCCAGAGACTCATTAAATTTACATGTGAGTCAGGTTTTGAACTATATGATTCAGATTCGATGGCAGCCTCTTCAAATAAATTCTTTTGACTGGTTCTCTTATTGTCTTCATCTCGGCCGTTTTTAATATCTTGATATTTATTCTGTAAACTTGTGTCTATTTCAAAATTGCTTTCTAAATCTTCAAGAATGTTTTTCAGCCCGAAATTTTGCGCAGCAGGTATATGCCCTCGCGCTCCTGATCTTCTATTTACTCTCCGGTTACTATTATCGTAGTTGATGGATCTGGACATTTTATAACAGTCCTCCTGTTTTTGAATATGATATTTTTAAAATAATATTCTATATAGCACAGCACTTATTTCTATCATTAAAATTCTACAGTTTTGAGCTGTGATATAATTATAATTAACAGCTCTTCTAAATAATTATCGTATTAAAAAGCAAATAAATGTAACTAAATATATTGTTTTTTTACTCATGGTTATTGGCAGTTGTGTGATTCAGCTGTAACATCATGTTCAGTACGTTAGTTTCAACTTTATAGATCTTGATTTTTGCTGAAACATGACACCTCTAATTTTTTGTATTATCCCAGAATATGTGTTTGCTGTTGTTTGTATGGTGTGTGGTAGAGATTTTAATTGTATCTATAATTTAGTGCTTAACGAATAAATCTGTTGCTTTGAATTTCTATAAATATTCTGTTCTTATAAATATTCCCGCCAGACTGTTTCATTAAAACATTGATATCTCATGATGTATTTGAAGCTTATCTATATATTATAACATATGACCGATCGTTTGAAGCAGTATTTTGTAATTACGTAAATATTTTTATCTATAAAAATAGATATATATGTATTTGTCTGATTTTTTTTTGTGGCAGCGAGCCTGACTTTGGCGTATTTTGTTAAATTCTGCTTTTTTTTTTGCATTTTGCATACAAGTTGTGCTATTTTGGGATATAGTGGTGTTTATTTTATACTAATATTATCTCAAATAATAAGGGAATTTAAGTGCAGAGAGCAGCATTGCATACAGGCATGCCAGTGAGGTTGTTTGCTGGCTATAATAAGGGTTCGTTTGCCGGTAATAAAACTACCGGTAGTCTGGTAAATAATTATAACTATAAAAATAAATATTATTCTCCACCGGTAAGCCCGCCAGCAGATCTTTTACATCTGAATATTACAGACAGGTTTCTAATGATGGATACAAAGAAATCCTTTTGTGCTGCATCTAAATCTTCTCCCGGCTATACATTATCTTCATTCAAACACTGCAGGGCTTTTAACGATACTGACTATATTCCTGACAGCTTAAAGGAAGTGGTGTTTTATAAATTCAGACGAATAACACCTTATCTTACAACTTCTCAGGTTTTTAATGACAATAAATTTAGAAAAACTATTAATTCTAAAACAGCTGTAAGACTGGGTGTATATAAAGTTGAAGTAAATAAAAAAAATCATGCCCTGGCTTACTGGCGAGGGGAAGTTGAACAAAACCTGCGATGGTTGTTTGAAGGGCCGCCTGTTAAACCGCTTAACCTTAAAAAGAGTTCTGTCGTACTTGATCAAATGAATCAACAGGAGGCTGTTCTAAATATAAAATCTAATATTGCTGAAGCCGATTATGAAATGATTCAGATGTTTGATAAAAACACTCTTAAAACTATCAAGGATAACCCGGAACAATTGGAAAAAAAACAGACTTTTAACTGTAGTGGACAGAGGCTGGACTTTGGTTCTGATAGTGACAGGAATATATTTGTAAAGGCTAAAGAGCAGGTCTTTAAAAAAGAAAAAGTGGACTGTATTGCTGACCTGGCTGTAGATATAGTTGCTGGTAAACGTAAGGGTCTTTTAAAAATTAAAAGTTGCCAGAGTATTACTGTTGGAAATAAAACTTATGATCTGCTGGACTTTAGTGATAATCAGGTTTTTTCTGCCACAAATAACCACAACCCATTCAATATAAACTATGAAGTGTATAATAAGATTTTTAAAATTTCGCTTAATAAGCTTGAAAAAGTCATTGCTGGTATTAATAAGGCAGTAAATGGACTTTCAGGCTATACTGATAACAATATTAATATAAGTAACAGTATCAATTCTGTTACAAAACCTGCCATTGAGACTCTTAACAAAATTAAAGCTGAGCTTATCAATAAACTTAATGATTTGAATGAACTGGAAAAGCAAAAAGCTGCGATAGCTTATGTTCGAGAGGAATTAGCAACTACAGGGCTGTTTTCCAGGATATTTACAGCAAATGGCTCTAAATATAATAAACCTCTTAAGCTTTGTAACAATTATACTCTGGATAACGGTATTCCACTCATCAATGTTTTTCTCGATCTTACAGGGCACAGTGATTTTTACAATTGTGACCTTACTGTAGATTTTAATACTGCTAAAGATAAAATTGAGGAGATCCTGGATAAGGATAATGGCATACTGGAGATTAATAACAAGAAGCTGGACCTGTCTTCACATAATGATAAAGCCATACTTGCTGATGCTAAAGAAAAGGTGCTGATATATGAAAATGTTGAGCAGGTTGTTATCGTAACTGATCTGATAGCTAAGGGCAGGCAGGATGGTATTGATATAATAAAAAGCGATAACATGTTGCAGCTGAAGTACTTTTTAAATTTTAACGTTCTGCAAGCGTATGCCTTTAAAAGTTATGATCAAAACCCTTTCCAGATAAATTATAAGGCACTTGATAATATGAGAACTTTTGATCTTAAAAAACTTAAGGAAGTTAAGGGTTCTATTGATAATGAAATTAATCAGCTTAAAAAGTATAAAGATTCTCAAAATCATGAATACAGAAAAGCCGGCGCCAGTACCGTTATCAAGCCGGCCCTTGAGACTCTGGGTAAAATTCAAGAAGCTGTAAATGATCAATTGAAAAAGTTGAGTACAAAGGAAAAGGAGAAGGCCGCTGAAGTGTACTGGCGCCGTGAAATCATGCGTACCGGCATGCTGAATAAACTGTTTAAACTTAATGACGGTAAGTATGACAGGCCTCTTCTGCTGATTGACGGTACTAAGCTGGCGCAGACCCTTCCAACAGCAGAGAGTCTTGTGAATATTATTGAGGGAAATAAGCTTGATAATCATCAATTTATTAAAGATCTGGATGATGTAAAATCTTTAACGAGCATAAAAAATAAGAATATAAGTATAAACAACCAGAGTTTCAACCTGTCTTTGAATGAGGACAGAGAGATCCTTAATAAGGCTAAAAGGATATTTGATTCAGAAAATATTAACAATGTTGTTACAGCTGCTGATGAAGTTGTTTCCGGTATAAAGGAAGGAAGTAAAATCATTAAAGCATACAATAGTATTACTATTGATCATCATAAATATGAAATCATGGACGTTAATAATAAATGTAAACTCAACAATGCGGTAGTGGATAAAATTATTAAACTTCCTTTTGAGAAGCTGTCTGTTGTTAAGAACAAGATTAAAAGTATAATAACAGCCCTTAAAAAGTATAAAGATTCTCAAAATAATGAATACAGAAAAGCCGGTGCCGGTACCGTTATCCAGCCAGCCCTTGAGACTCTGGGTAAAATTCAAGAAGCTGTAAATGATCAATTGAAAAAGTTGAGTATAAAGGAAAAAGAGAAGGCCGCTGAAGTGTACTGGCGCCGTGAAATCATGCGTACCGGCATGCTGAATAAACTGTTTAAACTTAATGACGGTAAGTATGACAGGCCTCTTCTGCTGATTGATGGTACCAGGATAGAACAGGGGATCCCCTTGCCTGGTGGTTTTATGGAGACTATTGAGAAATATAAACTTTATAT
>JAAEMD010000227.1 GCA_024225875.1 bacterium | reverse complement strand
ACCCGAATATTACCCAATAATTCCGGGCTGACACGAGGTCTGGTTCCTCCGCTTCCTGTGGGCATCTCCTTTAAGAAAAAGGGTGATTTAGCATATGCCCACCAAAAGTAATTACAATTATCAAAAGGTTTTATTTTTACAAATTCTGAGTTTACTGCATATGTTATATTTCCATTTTGATCTATCCAATCTCCCAAAGGAGTTACACAAGTATTTCCCAAGTAAGCCCTCATAGTTCCAAACAATAAAGTATCTGTTTCTACGAAAGGATATTTACCTTTCAGAGAATCTGATTTATCTTCGAGAACAAAATTAATTAAGTCGCCTTTAGGCATATGTTTATATTCTATTGGAGCAAAGACGAAATGGCTTATGTCTCTTTTTTTACCGTTTACTTTTTCAATTTTTGCAAAATCTGATAAAGTATTTGAATACTCATCGCCAGAATATTTATAGCTATAAGGATTCCATACTCCCGGATATAACTGATCGGAAGGTACTACTGATACGAAAGTCAAACCGTTTTTTTTCATGTTTAATCTATTT
>JAAEMD010000226.1 GCA_024225875.1 bacterium | reverse complement strand
TTTTATTTTTAGTATTAAAGCGATAAATGGTGCAAGCAGGGGTGGATTGGTCAGTACCAGTACTGGCTTTTCCGGGCACTTTATCAGATGTAATAAAATAGATAATGTATATGTTATATGGTTAGTGAGTTTACCTGTGATATTGAGTTTTGGGAACCTTGTACTCCATACTCTTTTAATGGTAATTCCTTTATATATAATTGTTTCAGGTACATCACTTTTACGATCCATAATGGTAGGAGGCGCACATAAAACCTCAATATCAACACCTGCATCTGATAAGCTCTCGCATAACTCAGTTAATGTCAGGCCAGTAGATATCAGTTCTGGATAGAATAACTGACAGCAGACCAGTAATTCAGTTTTTCCGGACTCTTTTTTATTTTTCATCAAAGAAAGTTATATTTATAAATATTCAACTGCTATAGAAGCAAGCTCCGACCTTTCACTTTTAGAAAGCAGCATATGCCCGGTTAGATCCTGATTTTTCAGTCTTTCTGCTGCATAACTTAAACCATTTGAGTTAGCGTCAAGATATGGATTGTCAATTTGTTCAGGGTCCCCGGTAAGCACTATTTTTGTTCCTGAACCCGCTCTTGAGACTATTGTTCTAATCTCATGAGGTGTCAAGTTCTGGGCTTCATCAATAATTATAAACTGCTTTGGAATACTTCGGCCACGTATATAAGTTATAGCCTCTATCTCAATAGTTCCTGAATCAAGCAGGTTATCAATCCTGGTTTTTTTCTTCTGATTATGAGAACTTAAATCTCCGTCTTTGATTTCATCAGTATGTAAAATAAAACTGAGATTATCAAAAACAGGTTGCATCCAGTAATTTAATTTCTGATCCTTACTGCCAGGCAGGTACCCGATATCCCTGCCAAGAGGTATAATGGGACGTGCTACCAGCAGTTTTTTATAACGTGGTTTATTACCAATAGTTTTTTGCAGGCCACAGGCTAGTGCAATAAGTGTTTTACCTGTTCCTGCCGGTCCTACCAGTGTAATAAGTGGTATATTATCATTCAGGAGCATATCAAAGGCGAATTGTTGTTCAAGATTTAAGGGTTTGATCCCCATTGCATCAAAATGTTCAGTTATAAGTGAGGCTGAACTATCTTTAGCATCGTATCTGCATAATGCAGATGTATGGCTTCCATCTATGGATTTTATACAGGCATACTCATTGGCCTGTAGTGTATAGCTTTTAAGATCTAATTTGTGTTTTGAAAATAGAGTATGAACTTCTTCTGGTGTAAGTGATATTTCTCTCCATCCTTTATAAAGTGACATGTACTCAACTTTTTCTTTTTCATAATCTCTGGCTTTAATATTTAAAGCTTCAGCTTTTATTCGAGCATTAACATCTTTAGAGATAAAAAATACAGTTTCTTTTTTTTGCTGAAGAGCCCATGCTACTGCAATGATTTTATTGTCCTGCAGTTTATAATCAAGGTCAGGCAGTTTTTCGACATCTGTTTTTTTTTCGGCAGGGTGGAACATGATTTTTAGTTTGCCACCACCAGGTGTTTTTAAACCTTGATGAATATCTCCTTTTTTAATTAATGAGTCTATTGTTCTTAATGCCTGACGGGCATGCATTCCTTTTTTATCTGATATAGCTTTAAGCTTATCCAGTTCTTCTATAACAGTTATGGGCAGTACCACTATATTGTCGGTAAATGAAAACAGTGAGTCTGGATTATGGATCAATACATTAGTATCTAATACAAAGTGTTTTTGTGCATTCATAAAATCTTCCTTAAAAATTATTTTTTTTGATAAAGTCATTTATATTATTTTTAAATAATAACCTTAAATAATTATATCAGATAAACCGGGTAGAGATATAAAAGTGCAAATCTGCAGATATCTTATGAGTTCATTTTTTTCTCTTTAATTACAAACTGCTGGCTTGATCCTGACTACATTATAGCTGATATTAACTTTTACGCTCTTTTATCTAAATATTAAGTTTACTAGGAGTCTGTCGT
>JAAEMD010000225.1 GCA_024225875.1 bacterium | reverse complement strand
ATTCAATAACAAACTAATCACGAAGCAAAAAAGACAACCAGTCTCAAAAAACAAAAAAAGCCCCATTTTGGGGCTGAATTTCAACTAAAAAAATGGTCGGGGTGAATAGATTTGAACTATCGACCCCCTGTTCCCAAAACAGGTGCGCTAACCGGGCTGCGCTACACCCCGACATCCATAAAAGAGGTATTTACCCGTTAATACCTCTTTTACTTACATGAAGTAAGTAGTGAAATATAATAAAATTATTTTCTGTTTTTATCAAGAACCTGATATTTGAATTTTAATATCCAGGGCCCAGCTGGATTAAGATCCCTTGATACGCCTGTTAAGAAATATCAGGCATCCGTTAAGGGCTCGTTATCAACCAGGCTGTTTTTGATAAACTTAACGATTTCATGATCAGCTTCCATAAGGGCCTTATAGCGATGGCTTATTTTATTTTTATGTTCTGCTGACATTTCAGCAAGTGTTACACCATAGCCATCCGGCTTAAAAATAGAATCATAGCCAAAGCCATTGCTGCCACGCATTTCTTTAGTGATTTCACCTTCAATCTGACCTGTTACTATCTTGATAGTTGTGTCCGGAAACCTGAGGGCAATTACTGTGATAAAACAAGCAGCCCGGTTCTTTTTATCAGTCATCTCAAGCAGGATTTTCTCGCACAGCTGTTTTTTTGTTGCCTTTGCTCCTGCATAACGTGCTGAATTAATACCTGGAGCCCCGTTTAAACTTTCAATTTTCAGACCAGAATCATCTGCCAGACATATATAAGACTCAGGATCTGGCAGGTTAATTAATTTCTTTACAGCATTTTCCTCAAAGGTATTGCCATCTTCAACTACCTCTACCCTTTTTTTTAAGATGTCAAAATATGAAAGTACCTCACAGTTTAAACCTTCAAAGACGTCTTTTATTTCTCTGATTTTGTTCTGGTTATTTGATGAAACAACAATTTTTATTTTATTGGCAGTGGTATTTTCTTTTAGTACTGGTAAAGCATCGGATACGTATTCTTCCTGCCATTTCTTTACCTGGCAGGTAGCGACACCATATTTATTAGCAGCCTGTTTAATACCGAGCCTGCTGGCAAAGTATAATACTTCATACTTAAAATCCGATTTTTCTGCTTTATCCATACGTTGAAGCCTGCTCTTATCTGGTAGTTCTTTCACTGATTCGTCCATTTTATTTTACAATGATACAGCATATAAGCCTGTTTTTAACTAATTAATGGTAATAAACTACCATAGTTAAGTTATGTTAAACAGTATCTGGCTTTGATTTTATAAATTATTGCACATCTATATTAAGTTCAGCACCCGAAGAACATTAAGAACAAAACGATCATATTTTAATGAATAAAAAATAGGATGCTATACTTTAAATAATAATGTGGTAAAATTTAACATGTTTGATAAGTAGATTGTTCTTGAAATGATATATTTATTAAAATACAATGAAAGTAATAAAATAAATATAGAGGTGCAGCAATGGGAAGTGAAAAAAAGTCCGGCCAGGTCAAATGGTTTTCGGAGAAGGGTTATGGATTTATCAAAGCTGATGATAATAAAGAATACTTTGTTCATTACTCTTCTATTAATAAAGAAGGTTTCAAAACTCTAAAAGAAGGTGAAAATGTAACTTTTGAAGCTGTTGATGGCGCAAAAGGTGCCGAAGCTAAAAACGTAGAACCTGACAACTAGTATAAATAGTTGTTACTTTTTTGAAAGTGGTCAAAGGTGTCTGATAAAATATTTTTTGGACACCTTTTTTATTTAAGACAAAGTAACTGGATTTAATTGCCTGAGCTAATCAGGTTAACTGATATTTTATTCCAGAAAAAATTCAAACTATTCTCTCAGATAGCCAGGGATATGTATTATCTGACAAGAAATTATGAGTATCTGTTTTGTACTTTCTTATCTAACTTTTCGTGCTGAAACACTGCTGTTTACAGCTTCTCATTTTCCACAGGATCAGTTTGAGCTTAAAGTAAATCATAGAAAAAATATATGCTGAACAAGGTATAGTCCCGCAGCAAAGCTATCTTAAGATCTAACTGTGGTATTCTGGTTATGATAAAATATTGTTTATTATATAAAACCATAAAATAATCAGGTTTATTTTCAACATATAGCTGGTACAAATTGAACTGTCCGTTTAAATGGGGAAGTGCAGTGTACTGGCATACATAAACGAAGTCATTTGAAAACTTTAGTGTCGGACATTTTACTTTGGAACAGCTATAATTATTAATTTAACTATAAAATAGATAGTATTTAGATCTTCCTTCTGTTATGTTATATATGAAACTATAGCTGGTACAAATTGAACTGTCTGTTTAAATGCCTGATTGCAGTGTACGGACGTACATAAACGAAGTCATTTGAAAACTTTAAGTGTCGGACATTTTACTTTGGAACAGCTATAAAACTTGAATTCAGAGCAAATCAGATGATAATTCACGAAGATAAAATAAATCAGATTTTCAGTACTGCAAAACCCGATAAAGAAGAGGTTGACAGTATTCTGGCAAAATCCATAAGATCCTTAGAAAGGCTGTCTCTAAAAGAGGTTGCAACTTTATTAAAAGTATCGGACCCGGAACTAAATCAAAAGATATTTGATACTGCTTTAAAGATAAAGGAACTGATATATGGTAACCGGATAGTATTTTTTGCTCCACTATATATATCAAATTATTGTAATAATAATTGTCTGTATTGTGCCTTCAGGCAGGGCAACTCCATTTCAAGAAAAGCGTTGAACAAAAGTGAAATATTAAATGAAACAGAAGCTCTGTTAAAGCAGGGACATAAAAGAGTTTTACTTGTTGCCGGAGAATCTTATCATAGTCAACATGGCCTGGATTATATACTAAAAGCTATTGATACTATATATAATGCTAAAGCGGGTAGTCACAGCATTAAAAGAATAAATGTGAATATAGCTCCTCTGGAGGTTGCAGAGTTCCGTAAACTAAAAGAAAAAGATATAGGAACCTATCAGATATTTCAGGAAACATACCATAGAGCCACCTATAAACAAGTACATTTATCAGGTACTAAGTCTAACTATGATTATAGATTAGAAGCCATAGACAGAGCATTTGAAGCTGGGTTTGATGATGTTGGGTTAGGTGTGTTGTACGGGCTCGCAGACTGGAAGTTTGAAACCATGGCCTTAATTGAACATATAGAACACCTGGAGAGTAAGTTTGGAATAGGACCTCATACTATATCGGTACCCAGAATAGAACAGGCAACCGGGGCACCATATACAGAAAATATACCGCATAAAGTTAGTGATTCTGACTTTAAAAAGTTAGTGGCAGTATTACGTTTAGCTGTTCCTTATACTGGCATCATATTATCTACACGTGAAAGTCCTTTGATCAGGAGAGAGTTACTGAAACTTGGTATATCACAGATTAGTGCCGGTTCCCGAACAAATCCAGGGGGCTATGGAAAAACAGATGAGAGTATTGGAGAACAGTTTTCTCTTGGTGATCACAGATCTTTAGATGAAGTCGTTTATGATTTACTGGAAATGAATTTTCTACCTTCTTTTTGTACAGCTTGTTACAGGCTGGGCAGAACCGGGCTGGACTTTATGGAATATGCCCGACCTGGGGACATAAGAAAAAAATGTGAACCTAATGGACTGATAACATTTAGAGAGTATCTAAATGATTTTGCTACTTTAAAAACAAAAGAATCAGGAGAAAAAAAGATACAGGAATGGATAAGTGATTATGATGATCCGAAGGTTAAAAACAGGATAAATAAATATTTCAGGTGTATAGATGCCGGTCAAAGAGATATATTCATTTAACAAACCTGAACTTCCTGAACCTGCAAAGTAAAAACAATTAAAAATCAGCTCTTAAGAAATCAGTTTCATAAACAGCAGGAAGAAAGAAACAGCAGAATTAGTATTTAAGTTGATAGATTAATATTCTAAAAGCCAGCTCGTTCTTTCAAGGATACCGTTCATTTGAGCAAAAACTATACCATAGTTGGTAATAGGGATCTGTGCTTTTTTGGCCTGCTGTATTCTGTATTTTACCTGCGTTGCATTTATCATACAGGAACCACAGGTAATTATCAGCGAATATTTATCAAGGTTGTTCGGAAAGTCTGCTGCAACAGCATAATCAAAATTAAGTTTAGCCCCAACCTTATTTTCTAAAAGGTCAGGTATTTTTTTTCTGCCTATATCATTATCCTGCGGATGATGGGTACAAGCTTCTGCAATTAAGATATTATCATTTGGAACCAGGTTGTTAATTTTAGCAGCCCCGCTGATAAAAATGGAGAAATTACCTTTATATCGTGCAAACAACATGGAAAAAGACGTGAGTCTAATATCCGGTTTCACAATATCTTTTACTATATTATAGACTTGAGAATCTGTGATAACCAGATCAGGATCAGATTTAAGCTTTAACAGTGTACTTTTAAGTTCATACTCTTTACATACTACAGCATGGGCGTCTTCATCCAGAACTGACCGTAGAGTTTGTACCTCAGGTAATATAAGTCGACCTTTGGGCATAGCAGCATCTACAGGAATAACCAGCACAACTGTATCACCTTTTTGTATTATATTTTTTAATATGGACATATCCTCAATTTTAGAAGGTGCCAGTTCCTTTAATTTTGATCTGAGATCTAATATTCCCTCTTTAGTTTTTGATGACACGAAAAACACAGGGGTATCTTTTTTGATGAGGAGGTCACTTTTTTTATTCTTATCATAGAGATCTATTTTATTATAGACCAGAATATAGGGTATATTTCTCTTTTCAATTGTAGCTATCAGCTGTACTTCAAACTCATCTATACCTGTATCAGGATCAATAATAATAACTGCAAGATCAGTTTTATTTAGTACCTGAACAGCCCTGGCTTTTCTAAGCTCCCCCAGCTTCCCTTCATCATCGAGACCAGCCGTATCAATTATAACACAGGGGCCGGGCTCCGGGAGTATTTCAATGGTTTTGTATACCGGATCCGTTGTAGTTCCTGCTTCTTCTGAAACAATAGCCAGATCCTGGTCAGTAAGAGCATTGATAAAACAGGATTTACCTGCGTTGCGCCTGCCAAATATACCAATATGAAGTCTGTTTGATATCGGTGTTTTGTCCAAAAAAAACTCCTTAATTTAAAAATCAGATATTAAATTATACAACACTAATAACAACTGTTATAAAATATTACATAATCAGCAGTTAAATAAAAGAGCTGGAAAATTTTACGTGCAAAATTTCAAAGAAGGACTGGGGTCAGTAGAGGTGTATAAACACCTCTACTGGATAAAATATTTGCTAGAAGCCCATACCAGGCATTCCACCCATACCAGGCATTCCGCCGCCCATTCCACCGGCAGGCATAGCTGGCTCTTTATTATCTTCAGGTTTATCTGCGATTAAAACATCTGTAGTAAGTAATAAACCAACAACAGATGCTGCATTTTGTAAAGCTGATTTTGTTACTTTAGAAGGATCAACAATACCAGCCTGAAGCATATCAACGAATTCTCCGGTACGAGCATTAAAACCTATACCAGGCTTTTCATTTTTAATTTTGTCTACAATTACTGATGCTTCTTCATCAGAGTTGGAAGCAATCTTCCTTAATGGTATTTCAAGAGCTTTAGCAACAGTATTCATACCGACCTTTGCATCGCCATCTATATTATCCATAGCTTTTTTTAGCTCAGGTATCAGGTTAACAAGAGCAGTTCCTCCACCAGGAACAATACCCTCTTCAACTGCAGCTCTGGTAGCAGAAAGAGCATCTTCCACACGATGCTTCTTTTCTTTCAGCTCTGTTTCTGTAGCTGCTCCAACTTTTATAACAGCAACCCCACCTGACAGCTTAGCTAATCTTTCCTGTAGCTTTTCTTTATCGTAGGAAGAGTCTGAACTGTTTATTTCATTTTTTATTTCTTCAACTCTGGCTGCAATTAGAGAGTGTTCACCTTTTCCTTGAACAATAGTTGTGTTTTCTTTATCTGATTTAACTTTAGTAGCTTGTCCCAGCTGTTCAATAGTAGTATTTTCAAGTAAAAGGCCTTTTTCTTCAGAAATGACTTCACCACCGGTAAGAATAGCAATATCTTCCAGCATAGCCTTTCTTCTGTCACCAAAGCCAGGAGCCTTGATAGCTAAACAGTTAAAAGTTCCTCTTAATTTATTTACAACTAAAGTAGCCAGAGCTTCTCCATCTATATCTTCTGCAACTATAACAAGCGGTTTTCCAGCCTGAGCTATTGATTCCAGTGTTGGCAGAATATCCTTGATTGCAGAAATTTTCTTGTCTGTTATCAGGATATACGGGTTATCAACATCAGAAACCATTCTCTCTTTATCAGTAATCATATATGGAGAAATAAAACCTTTGTCGAACTGCATTCCCTCAACCAGGTCAAGTTCTGTAGTAATCCCTTTTGATTCTTCAACAGTAATTACTCCATCTTTCCCTACTTTTTCCATAGAATCTGCTATAAGATCGCCAATTTCTTCATCATTGTTAGCTGAAATCGTAGCTACTTGAGCTATAGCTTCTTTTGTATCAACGCTTTTACTGTTCTTTTTTAAAGAATCAACAACAATTTGAACAGCCTGTTCAATACCTTTTTTGATCTGGATAGGATTTGCTCCGGCAATAACATTCTTATGACCTTCACTGAAAATAGCCTGTCCAAGCAGTGTTGCTGTGGTTGTTCCGTCACCTGCAATATCATTTGTTTTGGAAGCTATTTCTTTAATAAGCTGTGCCCCCATATTTTCAAAAGGATCATCAAGATCGATTTCCTTTGCTATAGTTACTCCATCATTGGTAATTGTTGGAGAACCCCATTTTTTTTCAAGAACAACATTGTTCCCATTTGGACCAAGTGTCGATCCTACAGCATCAGAAACTTTTTTTATACCAGTTGCTAATGAGCGCCAGGCGTCATCTGAATATTTTAACTGTTTTGCAGCCATTATAATATTTCCTCCTAATAAGTTTATTAATTAATCTTAGTTCTTTATTGCTAAAATTTCAGATTCTTGAAGAACCAGGTACTCTTTATCATCTATTTTCAGTTCTGCAGGTCCGTATGAAGGGTATAAAACATTGTCACCTACTTTAACAGTTAAAGAAATAACTTTACCATCATCTGTAGTACGGCCAGGGCCCACTGCCACTACTGTAGCATGCTGTGGTCTTTCTTTTGCAGTATCCGGCAACACAATACCTGTTTTAGTTATTTGTTCTGCGGAATCAGGTTCTATAATAACTTTATCCCCAAGTGGTTTATAATTTATTGTACTCATTTAATCTATGCCTCCTTTCATTCTTGTAATAAATGATTTAAGTATAAAAACCAGACTAACATATCAATTTCCGGTATAATTGGAGTTAAAAATCATGATGTATCGAAATGACATATACTACAATTTTCTAATTCCAGATCAACGCAACAATAATATGTAAGCAGTTCAGTTAAAGTCTATATAAATCATAAATTACTTTTACTAAATATAGTAATTAGCACTCTACAGCTTATAGTGCTATATAGAGTGCATATTTATAAGACATTATAAAAATTTCGTCAATATATTATGCAATATATTATTATTTCACGCTGTAGCCGGATAAATATTAACTGCCCTTACATCGTTAATAACTGTCCGGATATTATCTGAATTTCATTTTCTGAAAAACCTCGTTTTTCATAATATTAAGCTGGATCTGGGCGCAAATCTAATGGCACACCCCTGAAAGGGTTCTAATACCTTTTGCAGATGTAGACCTTGAATATATATAATGCTATATTAGTGAGTTAAGTGCCGAGGTGGTGGAATTGGTAGACACGACGGACTTAAAATCCGTTGGCCCTCAACGGCCGTGCCGGTTCAAGTCCGGCCCCCGGTACCATAATAACTTCTGGATAACTAAACCAAAAAACGAAAAAGGCCAGAATTTATTTTCCAGCTTTTTTATATCAATAAAACTCTTTGCTAAAATTTCAGCTAAAAACCTGCTGTATATATATTAATATAGAAAAATCAAGCTGCACCAGGACTGTCTGATAATTAAATCAGGGGCTGGTTATCATTTTTAATGTCATGGATTTTTATGATTATTCCTTAAATCCCTGACTCCAGTTCTTTATAAGAATCCTCAGCACTGCATAATGCTGCTGTCATTTCGATCATTATACCAGTACCTCCTTAATGGTTTTTGTTAATATCTTTTGATATGAGGCACTTATTTTTTATTCTTAATCAGGGTGTTTTATCTTCAACTGAGGTCATTTACTCTGTGTCCTTATTGTCACTGATTTATGGTGTGCGTCAAAACCTTCCATTTCAGTTAATACTGCTATTTCCGGCTCTGATTCTATTAACTTTTCTCTTGAGTAGTATAGAAGTGAGGAGTATTTCATAAAATCCATTACCCCAAGCGGGGAAGCAAACCTTGCTGCACCAGCAGTTGGTAACACATGATTAGTACCAGCATAGTAGTCACCCAGAGCAACAGGAGTATATGGTCCAAGAAATACTGCTCCGGCATTAGTAATATCAGCCGCCAGCTTTTTGTAATTATCACTTAAAAGCACAAGATGCTCTGAAGCAGTAGTATTGATTATATCTATTGACTCTCTGATATCTTTTGACAGAAACAGTACAGAGTTTTTGAGGGCCTGATTTATTACATCTTTTCTACTGCAGAACTCTATTTGTTTTTTGATTTCATCTTGAATTTTATACAGTATTTCCTTATTTTCCGACACTCCTGCTGCAACTGAGTCCGGATCATGCTCCAGTTGAGACAACAGCTCTGCTGCAGCAAATACAGCATAGTCAGGGTTATCTATATATACAAGCGCTTCTGAAGGACCCGCAGGTTTATCTATATCGACCTGTCCATATACCATTTGTTTTGCAACAGTAACATACATATTACCAGGCCCAGCTATTTTATCAACTTTATCAACAGACTCGGACCCATAAGCCATAGCAAAAACAGCCTGCGCTCCGCCAGCCTTGATAATAGTTTTTATGCCACAGATATCTGCTGCAACTAATATCTGAGGCGATATTTTCCCGCTTTTATCTGGAGGAGTTGTCATTACTATTGACGAAACCCCGGCAATTTTTGCCGGGACAGCATCCATTAAAACAGATGAGGGATAAGGCGCTCTACCCCCTGGAACATAAAGTCCGGCTTTCTGTATCGGGGAGAAACGCATACCGAAAGCAGAGCCGTCTTTTTTTTCCTTATACCAGCTTTTTGGTATCTGCTGATTATGAAACCATTCGATATTCTTTTTAGCTTTTTTTAATGCGCTGATAAAATTTTCAGGCACCAGACTATAAGCTTCTTCTATTTCATAAGAAGATACTTTCAAATTAAAGTTCGAAGATTCCACTTTATCGAACATTTCAGTATAAAATATTAATGCTTTATCACCTTCCTCTATTATCCTGTTCTTTATTTCGGTAAGTTTCTTTACAATTTCAACCTGATCCTGTGGTTGATTTTGACTGTGAAGCGTTTTAATAAATGACTTGTACTCAGTTTCAATTTGAATCATTGATATCTCCTTTATTACAGTATTATCATAAAACATATCTATAGCTGGTACAAATTGAATTGTCCGTTTAAATGGGGAAGTGCAGTGTACTTGTGTACATAAACGAAGTCATTTGAAAACTTCAGTGGCGGACATTTTATTTTGGAACAGCTATATGAATATTTATTTAAAGTTAGAGTAATATTTTATTTATTTTTTAGTATAATAGTAGATAGTTAAAAAAATAATTATATTGTCAGCTTCTTTACGATATCGAAAAAATCAGGAAATGAGGTATTAATACAGCTGCAGTTTTTTACAACAGCATTAACATTTGCTGCTATAGCAGCAATAACTGCAGACATTGCTATACGATGATCTCCAGATGAATTGCATTCAAAATCATGTAATTCAGAGCCGCCTTCTATCTCAAACCCATCCTCATACTCAATTATTTTACCGCCGGACGCTGAAACCAGATGGACAATACTGGCTATTCTATCTGACTCTTTAACCCTTAGTTCTTTTGCTCCTGTAATTTTTAATTTACCCTTCCCAAAAAGAGCAGCTATTGCTAAAACAGGGATTTCATCTATTATAAAGGGAATATCCTCTTCTCTGATCCGAATATTTTTAAGGCTGGATGACTCTACTGCAATGTCACCATACATTTCAAGGTCATTGCTGCATACATTACTGATTGTTATCCTGGCATTCATTTCAATAAGAATATCAAGTATACGTGATCTGGTTTTGTTCAACCCTGCTTTTGGTATACATATTCTGCTGTCTGGCAGTAAACATCCTAAAACAATAAAAAAAGCGGCAGAAGAGATATCGGACGGTATATAAATACTTTTTGTAGAGGGGTTTTGCAGCTGCCGTGGACCAGAGCAGGATATTTTATTGTTACTGATGAAGAGGTTAACACCAAAATATTTCAGCATCAGCTCTGTATGATCTCTACACTTTGCCGGTTCGATTATATTAACGTCATCTCTGGTATATAATGCGGCCAGAAGAACAGCTGACTTTACCTGAGCACTTGCAACGGGCAGTGTATAAGTCATTCCCTTAATAAGGTTATTTCCTTTGATATGCAGTGGTGGAAAAATATTTTTTTGATCTAAAGATTCATTGCCATATATTTCTGCATTCATAAGAGACAGAGGCTCTACTATTCGTTTCATCGGCCGTTTTTCTATAGAAGAGTCGCCTGTTATTTCAGAATCAAATTTTTGACCGGCAAGAATACCTGATATTAAACGTATACTTGTACCGGAATTACCCGTATACAGGGTTTTATTACAAGGTCTTAGACCATAAAGTCCGACCCCCTGGGTTTGAATTGTTCCAGCTTCCAGGTTCGTTTCAATTTTAACTCCAAGATCCCTGAAGATATTGATTGTATTTATACAGTCTTCAGAAAATAGAAAATTATGGAAAGAGCTTTTATTGTTTGCCAGTGAACCGATGATAATAGATCGATGTGATATTGATTTATCGCCTGGAATATCCGTTATTGTTGTATTGAGTACTACCGGGTTTCTCTTTTTATATATAAAGTCCATAATATGAGTGAGTCTAGCAGGAAAGCCATTGTTGAGGCAAGATATATCTATTCACTTGTAATAAAAAGATGATAAAATACAACTTTAACTTTAAAAACACAAAAAAATGGTGATCTGACATGGATTTAAAAAAAATAAAACAGGTAATCAGAATTGTAGAAAATGCAAACATTAATTATTTAAGTGTAGAATCTAATGGCACTAAAATAAAAGTTAAAAAAGAGGCGCCCTGTACTGTTATGCCAAAGGCAGCAGAGTTTAATTTGACTGCTAATGGTCCGATCCAGACAGAAGCTACTGATAGAGTTGAGCTTTCTCTGGAAAAAAATAAACTTGATATGGAAGAAGGTATAGTAGCAATTAAGTCTCAGATGGTTGGAACTTTCTACTCATCTCCTAACCCGGAAGCTGAAGATTATATTAAAAAAGGCAGCGTTGTTAAATCGGGACAGGTTGTCTGTATTATTGAAGCTATGAAACTTTTTAATGAAATAGTTTCGGAAATCAGCGGAACTATTGTGGAGTGTTGTGTTAAAAATGGCTCTCCTGTGGAATACGGTCAGAATCTATTTTTTGTTCGCCCGGGATGAATGAGCCTGTTCCAAATAGATGGAAGCTTTATCCGGAACAAAACGATTTAAGTGCTGAAATAGGACGGGTACTTGATTGTAATCCGGTAATTGCACATATTCTTTTAAATCGAGATATACGTTCAATTACGCAGGCAAAAAATTTTTTGGACCCTTCCCTGGAAATAGATGATAATTTTGATTTAGATAAACTGGAAACAATTACAAAAATTCTGGCAGATATCCTTCAGGAAGAAAAACACATTATGGTTTTTGGTGACTATGATGTTGATGGTATAACATCAACATCTTTAATGGTATCTGTTTTAAGGCAGGCAGGTGCAAATGTTGACTATTATATTCCTCATAGATTTACAGAGGGTTATGGCCTTAACCTGGCATTTGCAGATAAGTTTATTGAGGGAAAACATGATCTGCTGATTACTATTGATTGCGGGATCAGTAATATAAAAGAGATAAAGAAAATAAAAGAATTAACTGATAAAACTGTCATCGTTCTCGACCATCATAATATTCCTGATGAGCTGCCTCCTGCAGATATCATATTAAATTCAAAATATTTTGATGAAACTCATAACCTGCGTCACCTTTGCTCTGCTGGTGTAGTTTACAAGGTACTGGAGTTTTGTTGTAAGAAATTAAAACCAGATATTAATATTGAAGACAATTTAGATCTGGTAGCTTTAGGGACCGTAGCAGATATTATGTCTCTAAAGGGCGTGAACAGAAAGTTTGTAAGATTCGGATTAAAAAGGATCTCTGCCAGAAAAAGAAAAGGTATCCGTTACTTATTAGAAGAAGCTGGCTTTAAGCAGGAGTTTGTTACTACTCGAGATCTTGGTTTTGTTTTAGGTCCTCGTTTAAATGCTTCTGGTCGTTTAAGTCATGCGAATATAGCTGTAGAACTACTTTTAACAGATGATGATAATAAAGCTAAAGAAACAGCCCGGAAAATTAATAAACTCAATAATGAAAGAAGAGAAATAGAAAGTATAGTTACAAAAAGTGCTATTGAAACTTTAGAACAGGAAAGTCATCAGGATGAAAATATTTTAGTGGTGACAGGATATAACTGGCACCCTGGAGTAATCGGTATAACCGCATCTCGTTTAGTGGATAAATTTTCCAAACCTGTGGTTGTTATTTCACATAATGGAAACACAGGCATGGCATCTGCTCGTACTATCGGAAACTTAAATATATATAAATATCTTAAAGAGTGTTCAGATTATTTCATTAAATTTGGTGGCCATAAACAGGCTGCCGGGTTCAGTATAGCTTTCGATAAAATAGACGCTTTTAAAAAAAAGCTGCAATCCAGTGTCAGGGGCAGAATCTCTAAAGAAGAGCTGAGACCGGTTGTCTATATTGATTATAAAATTGGAATAGAGCAAATTACAAAAGACTTAATAAATGATCTAAAGTCACTGGAACCGTTTGGAGAAGGCAATCCTTCACCTGTTTTTTACAGCAATAAATTTATTCCCGTTGATTTTAAAAAAGTTGGTGATGGCTCTCATTTAAAAGCCACTTTTACTGACCCTGACGGCAAATTTGTTATAGATGCCATAGGATTTAAATTGAGCGATAAAATGCATTTGCTTTATAATAAGAATATTGAACTTATTTTTAATCTTGAAATGAATGAATGGAACGGAAGAACGTTACCTCAACTTCAGGTTGTTGATTTAAAATGATAGAAAAAGTATATTTTGAGCCTTTAAAGAAAGAGTTAAAAAATTATTTACATAATGATTCTATTAAGAATATAGAAGAAGCCTATAGTTTTGCTTTTCAAGCCCATAAAGGTCAATACAGATGCTCGAAAGATCCTTATATTTGTCATCCAGTTGAAGTTGCTGCCATTCTTGCCAAGCTACAACAGGATCCTGATTCAATTACAGCAGCTTTACTGCACGATACATTAGAAGATACTGCTGTTACATATGAGCAGATTTCAGAAAAATTTGGGGAGAATATCGCTCTTTTAGTAGATGGCGTTACTAAACTGGGTAAAATTAAATTCTTTTCTAAGAAAGAAGAGTTAGCAGAAAACTTCCGAAAAATGTTCATAGCAATGGCTAAGGATTTGCGAGTAATAATAATTAAATTAGCTGATAGATTACATAATATGAGGACATTACAGTATTTACCTGAATCAAGAAGAAGAAAATTTTCAGAAGAGACCAGAGATATTTTTTCTCCCTTAGCACACAGACTGGGAATGTGGACATTAAAATGGGAGCTGGAAGACCTGGTTTTTTATCATCTGCAATATAATGAGTTTCAAAAAATAAAAAAATTAATAATGGATACAAGGAAAGATAGAGAGTTTTATGTTGAAAATTTTCTTTCGGCTATAGATGATATACTAAAAAAAGCCGATGTTAAAGCTAAATTGTATGGACGTCCAAAACATTTTCACAGCATACACCTTAAACTTTTAAAACAAAACATACCTTTTGAGGAACTTTACGATACTCTTGGTATAAGGATAATTTTAGCCTCAGTTAAAGACTGTTATGAAGCATTAGGGATAGTACACTCAGTTTTCAAACCTATAAGTGGTCGTATAAAAGATTATATTGCCATGCCAAAATCCAATGGTTATCAATCATTACATACAACAGTAATTGGTCCTGCGGGGAGGCCTATAGAAGTCCAGATACGAACAGAAGATATGCACCAGACTGCTGAGCTTGGTATAGCTGCCCACTGGAGGTATAAGGAAGGTACTACTGCAGAGAAAAATTCAGATGTCGATTTTGTCTGGCTGAGACAGATTATTGATCTCCAGAAAGAAAAAAATGCTCCAGAAGATTTTTTAAGAAACCTTAAGATGGATTTATTTGTTGACGAGGTTTTTGTTTTTACACCAAAAGGAGATGTATATTCCTTACAGAAAGGGTCAACACCTCTTGATTTTGCCTACAGAATTCATTCAGAAGTAGGTCATCGTTGTATTGGAGCAAAAGTTAATAACCATATAGTCTCGCTAAACTATCAACTGAAAAGCGGAGATAGAATTGAAGTCTTAACATCAAACAAGCTGAACCCTAAAGTTAACTGGCTGGACTTCGTAAAAACATCTCATGCAAGAAGTAAAATTAAACAATGGATAAGAAAACAGAGGGCAGCAGAAAATATTCAAAAAGGAAAATTGTTATTAGAAAAAACTTTGATTGTTTCTTCTTATCCGGCAAAAGAAGTATTGACCTCGGAAAATCTTAAGCGGTTAAGTCAGCACTACAAAATAAAAACCTATGATGATCTTTATTTACTAATTGGATATGGCGAGGTTTCAGCTAAAGAAGTGGTCCATTATTTTGATAAATACTTAAAAAAAGAAGTTCCTGAAGTAAAAGAAGAAGAGGTTTTGAAAAAGTATGTTAACCAAAAACCTAAAAAAGCCATGACTGGCGGCATAAAGGTTTTAGGTGAGCATAATGTTATGGTACGAATGGCAAAGTGCTGTAACCCTTTACCAGGAGATGGCGTGGCTGGTTTTGTTACTTTTGGGGCAGGGGTTTCTATTCACAGATCTAATTGTATACACATATTAAATTTAAGTGACAAGGATAAGGCAAGGATTGTCGAGGTTGCCTGGGATACTGGTAGTGCAAAGCAAAAGTTTATAGCTGCTTTAGAGATAGAAGCTTTTGACCGACTGGCATTACTTCATGATATTATTGAAAAAATCACAGAAACAAAAACAAATGTGAAGGGTATTCAAACAAAAAAGTTATCAGATAAGTCAATAGCTAAAATCTGTTTATCTGTAGAGATCAGAGATACCCGGCATTTACAACAGGTTACAAATGCAATAGGTCAGTTAGCTGATGTTTATTCAGTAAAAAGGCTTATACGTTAAAAAATTCCACTTTATTTCTAAATCAGGGCAGGGTTATAGCTGGTACAAATTGAACTGTCCGCTTAAATGGGGCGGACATTAACGAAGTCATTTGAAAACTTTAAGTGTCGGACATTTTACTTTGGAACAGCTATATAAGAAAGTCTGCAGGATTTTAATATCGACCAGCTGTTTAAGTATCTAAGGTAAGTTTTGTAGAAGATCTATAAATGCAGATGAGGTTTGGTTTTTTGATGATTCTTTTTCAAACAATATCTCGTTAGTCAGAACTTTTCCAAGTTGCACACCTTCCTGATCAAAAGAATTGATATTCCATAAAAACCCCTGGAACATAACTGTATTTTCATAAAAAGCCAGTAAAGCGCCCATTACTTCAGGTGTGAGCTTTCTGGCATAAAGCAAACTGGCTGGCCGGTTACCTGAAAAAGTTTTGTTCTGGTTAGAATCTTCTTTGCCAACTGCAAATGCGGTTATTTGCGCAACAAGATTTGCATTCAATTTTTCCTGGCTGGATGCTCCATTATATTGAGGATTATAAGATGTTTGCGATTCAGCAAAACCAATAAACTGTATTGGTATAATATCAGTTCCCTGATGTAGTTTCTGAAAAAAGGAATGTTGAGCATTAGTTCCAGGCTCACCAAAAATTAATGGCCCTGTCTGGTAGTTCACAGGTTTAAAGTTCATATTTACGCTCTTCCCATTACTCTCACAGTCCAGTTGCTGCAAATGGGCAGGGAATCTGCTTAGAGCTTCACTATATGGAATAACGGCTTTGCATGGTAATTTTAAAAAATTACGTTCCCAGACCCCATTTAAAGCAGACATTAAAGACATATTCTGCCTGATATCAGGATTTTTTGCAGACTCATCAAGTTTATGTGCTCCGATAAGCAGTTCTTGAAAAATATCATAGCCGAGAGATAATGATAAAACAGTTGCTCCTGCTGCACTTGTTGATGAATATCTGCCACCAATATTTTCATCTATATAAAACGATGTCAGAAAGTTTTCAGGATTATCCGCAGGGCTGCCTTTACCGGTTACTGTTATGAAGTGTTTTCTAAAAGCAGATCTCGGCATTCCGAATTTTTCAGCTGTTTTTTGGACTATGTTCAAGTTTGTTAATGTTTCCTGAGTTGTGCCACTTTTTGAGACAAATATAAACAAAGTAGTTTCAAATTCTATTTGAGACAATATATAGTTTGCATCGTCAGGATCAATATTGGCTATAAAGCGGGCTTTTAAAGGCAAATGTCCCTTCTCTTTTTTAACATATCTTTTAAGAGCAGTATACAAAGCTCTTGGCCCAAGATCAGATCCTCCTATTCCTATTTGAACAACAGAGGTAAACTTTTTACCGGTATATCCCTTTATTGAGTCATTATGGACACTGGCTGAAAAATCACGGATCCTGCTTAACTGCTGTTGGTAGAAATTATTTGTGTTCGGACTTCTTGTTGCATGATGCAGAACTTTTCTTGTTTCCCCTGTATTCATAATTTGACCGTTAAGTAAAGCTTGATAACGGTTAATTACGTTCTGCTCATCTGCCAGAAGCTGTAAAGTATCTACAATTTCCTTATTTAAAAGGCAGGTTGCATAAGAAAAATATAAGGGGCTGTTCTTAATTAAGAAGTTCTTGATCCTTTGTTCAGTCAGCAGCGTTTTAAGATCTATCTTCTGTTCTGCCAGAATAGACAATTCTGGAAACACAACTGCTTTATCAAGATTTACCGGATTTACTGGGTTACTGTTCGACATTGTTTTCTTCTGATGTTATTTGAGAATAAATACTGGCAATAACTTCCTTTTCTCCTTTTCTATAGCTTTTTTGTCGTCTTTTCATCATACGTTCAGAACTTTCAAAAAGTTTATCAAGCCTGTATTTAGTATAGTTAGCAGAAGAGCCCCATGAAAAAGGAGGGATATATTTAGGATGTACTTCAGTACCATAAATATTTGATCCATAGCCAATTACGGTACCTGTATTTAACATTGTACCAATGCCTGTTCTGGCATGATCTCCAATAATGGATCCTAAAAAAGTCTGGTTTGAGTTAATTAGAGATCTTTCTTCCTGTAGAGAAACTTTACCATATGTATTTTTAAGATTAGAGGTTGTTGTTCCTGCCCCCAGATTAACCCACTCCCCAATATAAGAGTGCCCCAGAAATCCGAAATGGGCCTTATTGGAAAATGACGATACTATTGAATCAGACACTTCACCAGCAACTTTACAGTTTGAACCAATTGATGTCCCTTTTATTCTCCCACCCATAATTCGTGACTGCCTGCCGATAAATAAAGGCCCTTCGAGTCTTGTTCCTGACTCTATGTATACATCTTTTTCTATATAAATATGTCCATTATCAGCATTTAATACTGCAAAATCTTCTACAGTTGAACCTGTATCAATAAATACATTATTTTCATTATTAATAGAGGCGAACGGTTTAATATCTCCTTTTATTATTCCGGGCTGGTTTGCCAGCTGAACATCTGCTGTAAGAATATCTTTATTCAGCGCTATTATATCCCATAAATTTTCAATAATTGATATATTGCTCAGTTCTTTAGTTACACACCTGGGTCTCAAGAAACGTATAAGTTCAGCAGAGGCCGGTATTTTGTTCAGGGCCTGTTTCATATAATCCAGCTGCTCTCCATGTAAATAGGCCGCTATAATCTGATCATGATATGTAAAAAGGAGATTATGTCTTTTTTCAGACTTAATTAGAGTTTTGAATAACGTTCTATCTAATATAGTTCTTCCATTAATGAAAAGACAGGCTGTACCTGTATTAATATTATTTACAGCCAGCTCTTTATGTGAAGCTTTTACAACAGGTTTAATATGATGACGGCAGTGCAGGGTTATATTAGCATAGTCAAAATAATAGTTTATCTTGTCAAAAATAGAATTAATCCCAATTAGAAGCATATACGCAGGTCGCATAAGTGTAACTGGTAATAATTTTTTATAGCCATCATCTTCGAAAATACAGATATTAATCATTATGGAAATCATATTAGCTAAACTGCATAGATTTTGCAATTTATTTTGCTGCATCTGTTTTAGCGTTACAAACTGGCCCACAATAGTGCTGATAAATACCCGTCACATAAACGTCATATTATATGCATATTAGTATTAAGTTGACATTAATAGTTGGCATTATTGCCATCTAAAATATGAGATGCCCGGAATGTATAGCTGGGACAAATTAAACTGTCCGCTTAAATGGGGAAGTGCATGTGTACAGACGTACATAAACGAAGTCATTTGAAAACTTTAAGTGTCGGACATTTTACTTTGGAACAGCTATAAGCTCTAAAATAAATTAATAACTTAGAACTTAGAACTTAGAACTTAGAACTTAGAACTTAGAACTTAATAACTT
>JAAEMD010000224.1 GCA_024225875.1 bacterium | reverse complement strand
GGGTAAAGTAGAAACTGGATTTACGCCCCATTTTCCTTTCTTGCTTACTTTATATGGAGCAATTTCACAGATAACTTTTGCTGTGATTGTTTTTGTTTCAATTTCAGAACCTACCACATAATAAATAATAGCTGTTATATCAGTGGATACATTACTAGCAGTATTTTTTTTAACTATTTTTGCACCTAACAATTCTTTAAATCCATACCAAGCTTCCAACATTTCAGTAGAATCTTTCTGCTTACTTCTCCAAGTTTTTTGTGTAAAACTTGACATTCTATCCCAATCTTTTTTCTTCCAAGAAATCAAGAATTCTATAAATGCCCTTTCCGGTGAATTTGCAGAATAAGAAGCAGTTTTCACCATCGGGTAAGAAGTTATATTCAATTGAAGATTAGCTTTCTTTGATGTTTCCATAATATTGAAACCATAAGACTTTCTAATTTTGTCACCTTTTAAATATTCGCCATCTTTTCCTATTAGCTTAAGGATATAATCAGGTTGAGCACGAGGAGTAAACATAACACTAACAACATAAGAGCCTTTAACAAATTCAGGGCGATTAGGTGGTGAAATCATAACTGCATATTTACCACCTTTCACATTTACTTTTTTACTTACCCCAATATAAGTATCTGTCCCTAAACGTCCTGCAACATTGAAATCTATATTGAGCTGTGAATTATCAGGTAAATCAGTAGTTCCAGTTATTTTAACTTTTCCAGCTTCATAGGCTATATCTGTGATTTTAAGTATAGAGAATGTTTTTATAGGTTTATTTTTTACCGTGCTTAAAGATTTTACTTTAGATTTTTGGGATACTTGTTCGGTTGTTGGTGATGAAGTAATACCAAATAATATAAAAAAAACAACCAAGCTTATGCCATAGATTAAAAATACCTGCCCTCGTGTTTTTTTAATTCCCCATAAAATAACTATTTTTGGACTAAGTAATCCTATAATAAGCCCTAAAAAAGATAATAATAAAAGAGCAAAAAATAAATTATTCATTTCTTCACCTTTCTAG
>JAAEMD010000223.1 GCA_024225875.1 bacterium | reverse complement strand
TCTTTCTTGGGGAATTCTTTGATTTTTTTATTCTGATGAACATAGATTTATTATATCAAAACTCTGCACTTGTTTCCAGTACTAATTATTACTACGCACTACATTTTGGCTTTTTGGTTCCTCGGGCTCATTTTGTGGTTTTTTAGCGGTTACACCGACGAAGTCGGGAAAAGAAGTTTATTTTGCCGGCTTGATAATACAAAGTAATTATGTTGGATTTTATTATATGCCTGTTTATACAGATACTGTACTAAAAGAAGTTTTTAAGCCTGAGCTATTAAGTTTACTTAAAGGAAAGTCATGCTTTCATATAAAAAAAATTGATCCTGACCTGGAAAATCAGATCACAGATGCACTAAAAAAAGGCTATGACCTTTATAAAAAACGGGACTGGATTTCTTAATTAATCTTAAGTAATAAGACTGTATATAATCTTTCCACATCCAACTCAACAAATTATGTTATTTTACAATATCTTTTTCATGATTATTTCATCAATTTCTAATAAGTTATCATTAATCAAAAACAAAGTCTTTATCCTGCTGGTCAATGATTTTATTGAACTCAGGATAACAGTATATATTCGACAATATTTCTAACACCATATCCTGACATGCCTTTTACAGCATATCCATCTGTTTTAGAATAATCCATTACACTGGCTATATCCATATGCATCCATGGAGTTGTATCTATAAACTGTTCCAGAAACTTTCCTGCAGTGACAGTACCTGCACCACCTGTCTCTGTACAGTTTTTAATATCAGCCGAGTCAGATTCAAGATAATCAAGATAATCATCGTATAAAGGTAACTGCCAGACCCTGTCTCCTGTAAAGTGACTGACATCAGTCATTTTATTTATATTTACCTGTTTGTTACCCATAATACCTGCTGCACTGTGACCTAACGCAACTGTACAGGCACCAGTCAGGGTAGCAATATCAATTATTTCTTCAGCCTGATTTTTAACAGCATAACATATTGCATCAGCCATAATAAGTCTGCCCTCAGCATCTGTATTAACTATTTCAATAGTTTTACCGTTCATTGCTTTTACAATATCACCAGGAAGTTGTGCACTGCCTGATGGAAGGTTCTCGGTTAAAGGCATAATAGCTACTATATTTTTTTCAGGTTTTAATTCCGAAATAACCTGCATAGCAGCTAAAACTGAAGCTGCTCCACTCATATCAGCTTTCATATCACCCATTTTCTTCGATGGCTTAATAGATATCCCTCCGGCATCAAAGGTCACACCTTTACCGACCAGCCATAATGACTTCTGATTTTTAACCGGTTGATACTTAAGTATTACCATATATGGCTCCTGGATTGACCCTCTTGCTACCCCAAGAAACGCCTCCATACCAAGCGATTCAGCTTTTTTACGATCAATTATATCGATGCTTATATCTGATTTTGTCTGGAAGATATCTTTTGTAATATTCATAAAGTCAAAAGGGGTCAATCTATTAGCAGGAGTATTTTCAAGATCTCTTGCCATATTGACAGCCTGCCCCATTATCAGTCCTTTTTCTGCAGATTTTATTATTTTAGAAGTATTTTTTAAATCAGGAGTGCTAATAGATATTTTATTAACACTACTGGAACGTACTGCTTTTTTATCTGTTTTAAATTTTGTAAAAATATAACTTCCCATTACAGCACCTTCGATTAGGGCTTGAGCCATTTTTGCTGTATCTGTTTTCTGATTGTACTCAAGGTTTGTTAACCAGACCACATCTTTGCATTTCAACTTTTCAAGTACTCGAATAATATTACCTGAGGATTTTCTAACTGTATTATAAGTAATATCTTTTATTTTCCCTAAACCTGCACAGATTATGTAATTTGTTTTTATTTTACTAAAGTTATGTATAACTACTATCTCTTTTTCTTTACCTGTTATATTTTTTGTTTTAACTAATGACGCTATTTTGTTATCTATTATTTTATCAATTTTCAGTATTGAACCAGTAAGGTTATTACTATCCTCAAAAAATGGAATAATAACAGCATCTGTTTTTATGTTATCAACATCATTTTTATTAATCGATATCTTCATATTTACTCCTTGATATAAAAAATTTAGCGAAAGGCCCTTTAAAAAAACCTGACAGTGACAGCTTTCTTATTGTATTCCCTTCTTTTCTTAATGCAATTGCTTTTTTATAAACTTCCAGCGTTTTTTCGGCCATAGAGTCTGCCGAGAAGAGTTCTGCAGTACCCCTTGCTTCCATAGATTTTTGCTGATAGATCTCAGGGTCCTGGAGAAGAAGTATAACTTTCCGGCTGTAATCTATGACATTATCCTGGGTAAGATATCCCCCTTTTTCATTTTTAATAATATCTTTAACCCCCATTGCATTTATACATACAGCAGGCTTACCTAAAGACAGCCCTTCCAGCAGGCTCAGGCCCTGGGTTTCCGTTTTAGAGGGGAATGTTATAACATCAACAGAAGCATAAGCTGTAAAAACATCCTGATGATCCATATAGCCGGTAAATATAATATTATTGGAGATCCCTGTTTTTTCTGCATATTTTTTCATTAAATCTTTTTCAGGACCGTCACCAATTATTAACAATTTCACATCATTTATTTTCTCTAACACCATTTTAAAACTGTCCAGAAGGAAGTATATATTTTTCTCCAGGCCCAGTCTACCAACAAAAATACATGTTTTATGATCTTTTGTAATTTTATATTGTTTTCTGAATTTTTCTTTTTTTATTTCGTCGATCTCTGATTTATATATTTCAACTCCAGTTGGAATTACACTCATTGGTGTAGATATTTCATATTCAAGGAGTTTATCTTTCATCTGACTGGAAGGAACAATTACATGCTGGCAGCGGTTACAGAAATTTCTTGATAAAACCAGCATATCTGCATGTACCCTGAGCCTTTTAGGAAGGACCGGAAAATAGTGCAGATATTCAGCCCAGAAAGTATGATATGTATGGACTAAGGGTATTCTATGATACCAGCTCATATACTGGCCAAGGTGCCCAAGAAATATAGGTGTTTGAACATGTATTACATCAAAGTTCAGCTCTTTGAACTGCTTCAACTTCCTGGATACGGGTGAAACCATTCTATGTTCTTTCTGAAATGGAAATACTACAGATCTAAATCGCCAGATCTTATCTGTAGACTCTTCCGCACCTTTCATCTTTGGCCCGACAATCAGTACGGTATGCCCCATGTCTTCAAGTTTTGCAGCGAGAGTTTGTGTGCTTGTAACAACTCCATTTATTTGTGGGTAACAGGTATCTGTAAATATGGCAATTTTCATATCAATATTATAGTATATATAAAACCTGCTCTTATGTATACCAGGTACAAAACTAAACCCGGAACCTGATTCAGTTTTTTGAGGAGACAAAAATGAAAAAAATAAAATTAAACCTTGTAGCTGAGAATTTTATTGGAGAGGCCAACGGTGTTTACACTGCTTTTTTAGAGGCTGTTGATAATCTAAAAAAAGAAAAAGATATAGACTTGTCTGTAAATGATGATTCAGGTAACTGTGATGTTATTCACACTCATTCTATTGGTGTTAAATGTATGTGGTTATCTTTTTTATATAACAGGAAACTTATTATTTCAGCACATGTTGTTCCTGACTCTTTTACAGGCAGCCTTATATTCAGCAGCCTGTGGAAACCTTTAGCCAGGTGGTATTTAAAATTTATTTATAACAGAGCCAGAATGGTTATAGCTGTTTCTCCTTTAGTTAAAAGTGAGTTGGAAAAGATTGGCGTTAATTCAGAAATCCAGGTACTTTGTAACAGTGTTGATAGAACAAAGTTTAAAAAGGACAGGGATTTACGAAAGCGATTCAGAAAAAAATTCAAATTATCTGACAGTGATTTTATAGCTCTTTGTGTAGGACAAATCCAGCCTAGAAAAGGTATTTATGATTTTCTGGAGACAGCCCGTAATCTACCTGACATTAAATTTGTCTGGGTTGGAGGCAGACCTTTTGGAAGGTTAACAGCTGATTATGATAATATGACAAAAGCAGTAGATGAAGCATCAGACAATACTATTTTCCCGGGCATAGTTGATTTTCAGGATATGCCAGGCATTTATGCAGCAGCTGATATATATTTTATGCCTTCTTATCAGGAGAATTTTGCTTTTGCTACTATTGAAGCCAGCTCTCTTAAACTACCGCTGGTTTTAAGAGATAATGTGGAGTACCCATCTTCACTTTTTACCCATTATCTCAAGGGTCGAAATGCAAATGATTTTACCGACTGCATAAAAAAACTGTACAGCGATAAGACTTACCTTTCTAACTGGCAAAATGAGTCAGATATTTTAGCTTCAAAATATGAGATATCTGCTTATATGGAAAAATTAAAATACTATTACTGGCAGGTAGCCGTAGAATCTAATCCTTTATTGAAAAAAGAGTCATAAAATATTTCATTTAATCCCCAGTTCTTTACAGGCCCAGACAAACATTCCTGAAGACCAGGCAAAGCCCTGCTCACTTTTATAAAAAATACGTTTTAAAGGTTTTCCGTCCTGATATACTTCATAAACACCTTTATACTCTACTATTTTCTTTGCTATTCTTATCAGGAGTTCATAAGCGTCCTGTTTTAATCCTGTCCGTTGTTTGGCAATAGCATCCGCACAACCCAGCCACAGCCATTGCAGGCCGTTATGATAGTCAGGAATCCTTATAGGATAAAACAGCGGAAAAATATGTCTGAATCTATATTCAGGAAAATTTGATTTTGTACTGAATGTATGGTCCAGATCAAAATTATGAATACAGCTCTGAATTTTAAGAGCCTGTTCTTTATCTGCCAGCCCGAATATTATTGCCAGAACATTACCATCGGTTGAGAAATACATGTGTTTATGACGATGTATCCAGTCAATAAAATATGATCTATTCCAGAATCTTTCTGTAATACCTTTTCTTATCAGGTTTCTTAAACGCTCATAATGTTTCTGATCATCTTTTTTATTAATTAAAGAACAGATTTTAGCAAAACTATCAACAGCTTTAAAATGTAAAACATTGGTATACAGGACTTTACCCCTTTTTTTCAAGCTGTCTGCCCAGCCGGCATAAGGCCCTTCTTCTATTAACAGGTCACTGTCTTCGTCCATTGAAAAATTCCATTCAAGAATAGTTTTCAATTTATCGAAATATTCAATTGCGAAATTTTTATCTCGTGATAATGATATATATGCTTCTGCCGTAATAATAAAAAGTGAGTTACCATCTGTGGGTATTGATACTCCTTTATCTTCAATATATCGGGGCTTTGATTTACCTTTAAAGCCCATAAACTTTAAAAGCATATACTTTTGTCCAATCCTTAATGGTATCTGTCCATTCTTTTTTGCATATGTAAGATTAGTTATAAGGTTTGTTCTGACAATATCGTAGTCTCTAACCGCCAGGCTGCCAAAAGAAGCATAACAGCTGTCACGTAACCAGATATCAGAAAAATGAGTTTTACCTGCTGTGATTCCGGTTGATGTGTAACGTTTTCTTAACGTGTTCAGTGAAATATCAAATGCCTGTTCTATGATTTCATAGTTGTCTTTTGTTTGAGAGAAGAAATTCAAATATTTTGATATAATATTCAACATATATATAATTATAACTTTACGTTATCTGATAAAAAAGTATAATTTGTAAAACAAATTAATTTAAAAACTGTTTTAACATAAAAATATCAGTATAGCTGGTACAAATTGAACTGTCCGTTCAAATGGCTGAGTGCAGTTTCACAAACGTACATAAACGAAGTCATTGGAGAACTTTAAGTGGCGGACATTTTACTTTGGAACAGCTATAGTCTGATCAACAAAAGTTTTAAGGAGATCAAATGGCAACCGAAAAACTGATTATGGAAATCTCCAGTATTCCAATAATTGGTATCCTGGCTCAATGGTTAGCATGGCGTTTTAGAGTTCCTTCTATTCTGTTATTACTTATCGGAGGAATCATTGTAGGCCCTGTTCTGGGAATTTTAAACCCTGATTTTATTTACAGTGATATGATTCTTCCTCTTGTTTCTCTATGCGTGGCGATAATTTTATTTGAGGGCGGGCTGGGACTAAAGATATCTGAGCTGAAAGATTTTGGAAGTGTTGTAAGAAATCTGGTTTTTTATGGCTCAATAGTTACCTGGATAATAATTACAGCAGCAGCACATTATATTTTAGGAATGTCTTATAAACTTTCAGTTCTGCTTGGCGCTATCCTGATAGTTACTGGCCCGACTGTAATAACACCGTTATTAAAGCATGTTCATCCTAAGAGGCATATTGCTTCAATTTTAAAATGGGAGAGCATTATAGTAGATCCTGTTGGAGCTATACTTGCAGTACTTGTTTACAAGGTCATTACTGCTGGAAATGTTGAGATAGCAGTTAGTGTAGTTTTACTGGTAATTATTAAAATGGTTATACTGGGTGGCGTAATCGGCTTGATGGGCGCTCTTGTAATGATATCTTTAATTAATAAACATATGGTACCGGATTTTCTGCAGGAGGCTATGACTTTTGTAGTTGTTGTTGCAATATTTACAGTTTCAAACCTTATCCAGTCTGAGTCAGGATTATTTTCTGTAACTGTTATGGGGATTTTTCTGGCAAATCAGAAAACTATTGATGTTAAAAACATTGTTACTTTTAAGAAGAATCTGGTGGTTCTTTTACTGTCTTCTGTTTTTATAGTCCTTGCTCTAAGACTAAAAATAGGAGATTTACTGGCATATATTCATTTAAGGAGCTTGTTATTTATCTTAGTTATTGTATTTATTGCCAGACCAGCGGCTGTTTTTATATCAAGTTTCAGATCAAATTTAAATTTTAAGGGCCGGCTATTTATTTCATGGATGGCACCCAGGGGTATTATTGCAGCAGCAGTATCAGGTTTATTTGCCATGAGGCTGGAAAAACTTGGTTACTCTGAGGCCAGTCAGTTGGTTCCTGTTACTTTTCTTGTCATTATTGTGACAGTAATTTTATATGCTTTCACATCAACCTACATTGCAAACATGTTAAATGTTGTCCAGCCAAGAAAATACGGAGTACTGGTAGCAGGTGCCCAAAAATGGTCAAGGAAGTTAGCCAGGATTTTACATAAGGAAGGGATTTCTGTTTTATTAGTTGATTCCAACAGACAGAATGTTATTGACTCCAGGCTGGAGTCTTTACCTGTAATACATGGCAGTGTTTTGTCCAGAAAAGTATTAGACATAGTTGAGTCAAATGATTTTGGTCGATTATTAGCTCTGACTAATAATGATGAGTTAAATATTTTAGCTTCTATGGAATACTCAAATCTATTTGGATACAGAGGTATTTACAGGTTGCCTGCAGAAGACAAAAATATAGCAAATATTGATATCAATAAGGGCCGGATTTTATTTGGCAGGTCAAATACCTTTGCTTATTTATCAACACGTTTTACAGCAGGGGCTGACATAAAAGCTATAAAGCTGACAAAAAAATATACCTTTAATGACTTTATGAAACAGTACCCCAAAGCAGTTCCAATGATAATTATTACCAGGAATAAACATATGCTTGTCTATTCTCAGGACAAAGATATTATACCCCGTACCGGACAAACCCTGCTTAGCCTGGTTTAGAATTAAGCTGACCTGGACAACATTTTATTTATTTATTATATTTATTCCGAAAAAAATATGGCCGCTATCTGCTGAGCAGTATCAGGACAATCTATTCTTAAAGTCTTCGTAACTAAAGTTCTTTACTAAATTGTAGTTTCCATTATAGTCACAAATACCTATAGACGGCAAATTAATCCCATTAAAAGTATTATTCTTGACCATTGTATATAAAATCATATTGGTAAACACCAGTCTGTCTCCTGCCTGAAGCTTTTTATTAAACGAATAGTCACCCATCACATCACCAGCCAGACAGGTATTACCTGTCACTTTATACAGGTATCGATACTGACCAGGATACCCTGCCCCAATAATATCAGGTCTGTATGGAGCCTCAATAATATCCGGCATATGAGCAGCAGCAGAAGTATCAAGTATTACTATATCCATACCATTATGAACAATATCCAAAATAGAAGACACAAGAACCCCGGCATCCAGAACAACAGCTTCTCCGGGTTCTAAAATAATTTCAAGATCATATTTCTCTTTAAACATGGTTATCAAATAACACAGCTTATCAATATCATAATCTGACCTTGTTATATGATGACCGCCACCAAAGTTCAACCATTCCATCTGGTTCAGGTATTTACCAAACTTCTGTTCAACAACATCTAAAGTACTCTCCAGCGCATCTGTGTTCTGTTCACATAAAGTATGAAAGTGAATACCGCTTATACCATCAAGACACTCGTTTTCAAATTCCTTTATAGTGACTCCTAACCTTGAAAAAGGTCCACAAGGGTCATATACAGGAACCTCAGCAACAGAAAGTTCAGGATTTATCCTTATACCGGAAGATGTATTCGCTTTTATCCTGTGTTTATATTTTTTCCACTGGGCAAAAGAATTAAATGTAATATGATCTGCATAACTGGAGATTTGCTCAAATTCATCTTCCCTGTACGCAGGAATACATACATGAACTTCCTTACCAAACTTATCGACACCTAAACAGGCCTCATTTAATGAACTTGCCGTTGTACCATCAAGATATTTTCTAATAATCGGAAATATACTGAACATTGAGCAGGCCTTTAAGGCAAGAATAATCCTGCAGCCTGTTCTTTTTTTTATTGAATCAAGTATTTCCAGGTTATTGATTAAAATATCTTCTTCGCAAATATATGAAGGGGTAGATACTTTATCTAAAATCTTTCCTATATTTCCTTGATATGCCATGGTAGTCCATATTCATTTAACGCCTGCATAAAAGGGTCCGGGTCAAAACACTCCATATTAAAAACACCTTGTCCCTGCCAGATTCCTTTTATTATCATAACAGCACCTGTCATAGCAGGAACACCGGTTGTATAAGAAACTGCCTGAGCCCCTGTTTCTTTATAACTTTGTTCATGGCAGCAAACATTATATATAAAAACCTTTTTATGCTTACCGTTTTTTATACCTTCTATTATGCAGCCAATAGAAGTTTTTCCTTTATAATTCTCACCAAGAGATGATGGTTCCGGTAACAGCGTTTTTAAAAAATGTAAGGGCACGATTTTCTTGCCTTCAAAGTCTACAGGATCAATTCTGGTCATACCTACATTTTGTAAAACTTCCAAATGTTTAAGGTAACTTTCAGAAAAAGTCATCCAGAATCTAATACGTTTTAAACCCTTAATATTTTTAACTAAAGACTCCAGCTCTTCATGGTATAAAAGATATGCTTTTTTTGGACCAACTTCAGGAAAATCAATCACTTGATTTTGAGACATAGCAGGGATCTCTATCCATTCACCATTTTTCCAGTATTTACCCTTCTGAGTAATTTCTCTGATATTAATTTCCGGATTAAAGTTAGTAGCAAATGGATGACCATGTTCACCTGCATTACAATCCACAATATCTATATAATTAATTTCATCAAACAAATGTTTTTGAGCATAAGCACAAAAAACATTCGTAACACCAGGATCAAAGCCAGATCCCAGTAAAGCCATAATACCCTGTTCAACAAACTTTTCATGGTAATCCCATTGCCACTTATAACAAAACTTAGCTTCATCAGGCGGCTCATAATTAGCTGTATCCATATAATGAGTCTTTGCCTTCAGACAGGCCTCCATAATAGATAAGTCCTGGTATGGTAAAGCCATATTTATAACCAGCGACGGTCTTACGTGTTGTATCAGTTCATAAACAGCCCTGCTGTTATCTGCATCAAGCTGAAAGATATCTATTTCATCATTACACTCACTCTTTAGTTTCTCACACTTTGACATAGTACGACTGGCAAGACAAACTTTAGAAAAAATATCAGGGGCCTTACAGCATTTTTTAACTACAACACTTCCGGCAGCTCCCGCACCTATTATCAGTACTGTACTCACTGATTTATACCTCCTTAACTTAAATATGAGATATAGTTACTAATCACAAAATTTGATAACTAAACAATTAAATTATTATTAAATAACATATTTGAAATAAGATTGCAAAATTTTTATTTCTGATTTTCACTATCCTTTTTACCTTCTTCTACAGCCTTTTCAAACTCAGATTTCGCCTGTCCCAGAGATTTCGCAAACTTAGGTATTGCAGCTGCCCCAAATAATATAAATATAACTAAAGCAACTACTATTATTTCTGTTGTTCCAAACATAAAAACACCTCCAGTTAAATTATTATTTCTCGTAATAATGTTAAAACAGCACCCGGTAATGGATCTCATCTATGGAATCATAATATGACTCAGGAATCACAATTTTCACCTTTATTAACAGCATAGTCGTTTTTATTATCAGATTCTACAAAATCTTCTTCAATTGTCCGGGCATGCTCATAAAAATCAATATAAACTGCCTGTATCTTTTTATATAATAGTATCAACTTCTTATAAACTACAGGATAATCCTGCGGATCGACAAGAAT
>JAAEMD010000222.1 GCA_024225875.1 bacterium | reverse complement strand
TTGAAAAAAAATCACATAAAAAACATCTGCCAGGTAATACCAGATCTAATAAATTATGAAGATACTTTAAAAATCCAGCTTTATGCAAATTTACAATATTTTTAAACTATGAAAGCTTATTAAGCTCTTTTAAGATCTTTTTCCTTTTCCCTATGGTAAAAATACTATTATTTGCTAACTCCATTAATAGTTCTTTACGCCTGCACTGTTTTTCCTGATAATCTTCAGGTGCGTCTGCTACTAACACTCTATTATTTTCCAGCATAGATACTTTTTTGGTTAACTCCTTTATCTGCATCCCTTGAGAGTCTATAATACTGTCTTTTTGTTCTATTAGTTTTGTGTAAATTTCTTTTATTTCATTACTTACCAATACCCCGTCATCCCTGCTTTCATCGGCAATAATTTTCATCTTTTTTTTCTGTTCTTCTACCTTTTCCAGATAATTCTGCAAATCATTTTCAGTTATATAGTATTTTGGCACACCTTTACCATTTTTTTTACTATTTACCTTTTCTGCCTTAATCTCTTTTGTTTTAATTGCCTGGTTAAGCTTATATTTTGTTAATCTTCCTTTTGTTAATTTCTCTATCTCATATACAGTATACTTTTTCATTTCCCCTTAGCTCCTTTATAGGAATTATTATAAAAAATCCCGTATTTTAAAATCAATATTTATACTAATAAAAAACAAAAAAAATCAAAGAAACATTTATTGATTTTTGACAACTAAATTTACTTATACTGTATTATATTAAATATATATGCATTTTGTTAAGAAGATAATATAAGCATTATTTTTTGGACACTGGATTTATAACTCAGAATTATTATCAGAATGTACATTTTTTTTTACCAGCCAGAACATAATTTAAGATATATAACAGAATAACCAGCCTGTTACTTTTCACAGAAAAAAAATATAGACTAACCATAGACCCTTTGATAGAATAGTAAGTTTGTTTCATTGTTCTGCCTGACAAAGGCACCTGTTAAAAAAAATAAAAATAAACTGGTTATTTATACAAGGAGTTAAAAGTATGTCCTACGAAACAACTGGCACAACTAATAACAATAATTTCATCGAGGAAGATGAAGAAGCTGCATCCCCAACATTTTTAGTAGAAGCAGATAGAAATAATATAATAAATATCTGCACAACCTCCAGTGAAAGATTATTACAAAACGAATTTTTAAAAACTTTCATGCAGACTGAATCAGAGGAAAATGAAGATTCTGAAAAAGAAAAAAAGAGCAAGGTAACCGCTGAACTACCTGATAAGTCAATGGATCTTGATGACTCTGTAAAAATGTATTTAAGAGAGATAGGAACAATTGACCTCCTAACTCAAGAAGAAGAGGTAGAATTAGCCAAACGTGTAGAATTAGGTGATCTGGAAGCTAAGCAAAAGCTGATCAATGCCAATTTAAGACTGGTTGTTTCTATTGCAAAAAAATATACTGGTCAGGGACTGCTTTTCCTGGATCTTATTCAAGAGGGAAACACTGGTCTTATACGAGCTGCTGAAAAATTCGACTATACAAAAGGGTTTAAGTTCTCAACATATGCTACCTGGTGGATAAAACAGGGAATAACACGTGCCATAGCTGATCAATCAAGAACTATAAGGGTTCCAGTACATATGGTTGAAACAATTTATAAGGTAAAAAAAGCTTCCAGAGTCTTAATGCAGGATCTGGGCAGAAAACCTACAGACGAAGAAATTGCACAAAAAACAGAGTTGCCTTTTGAGGCAATTATAGCTATAAGAAAATACTCGCAAGTACCTCTTTCACTTGAAATGCCGATTGGGGATGAAGATTCTTCTCAGCTGGGAGATTTCATAGAAGACAGGAATATTGATGCACCAGATAATATAACAATGAGAAACATATTAAGAGAAGAACTCATAAAATCAATGGATATTCTCACGGAAAGAGAACAAATGATCCTGAAGCTGCGCTTTGGTTTTGATGATGGAAGACCAAGAACACTGGAAGAAGTCGGGAGAGTATATAACGTGACAAGAGAAAGAATACGCCAGATCGAAGAAAAAGCACTAAGAAAGCTCAGACACCCTAACAGAAAAGATAAGTTAAAATCATTTAGAAAAAGCCTCTGTTAAATCAATAAAGAAAATATAGCTGGTACAAATTGAAATGTCCGTTTAAATGACTGAGTGCTGTGTACTGGCGTACATTAACGAAGTCATTTGAAAACTTTATGTGTCGGACATTTTACTTTGGAACAGCTATAGAACTAAAGAAACAGAAACATATTATTTGATTAATAAATATAAGTTTCTGTTTTTTTTCTAACTTTTATTAAATAATCAAGTTCTTTTGAACAGTACAAAATACTTCTTGAAACATTAATAACTGCGATATTTTCTGAATTCCGGCCCGTTTCAACAGCCTCTTTATAAGATCCTCCCTGAGTACCGATACCAGGGATCAAGAAAATCAAGTCTTTATTAACATTCCTAATCCTGGACAACTCTTTTTGAGTAGCGCCGGCAACCAAACCAATATTGCTGTATGTTTTATTCCATTCAGAACATAAGGAAGCTACATGCATATACAAAGGTTGATCATCACATAAAACTTTTTTTTCAATATCAACTGCACTATGATTGGATGTAAGAGCCAGGACAAAATTAAATCTATCTTTATATGAGAAAAATGGGTGTAAACTATCCAGACCCATATATGGATGCAGAGTAGTTGCATCTGCACCAAAATAATCGAAAATGTAACGTGCCTGCATCATCGAAGTATTTCCGATATCTCCTCTTTTACCATCTATTATTACAGGAAGATTGTCAGGGATTCTTTTTCTAACCTTTTCCAAAAGTCTTAGACCATCAATACCTAAAGACTCAAAAAATGATATATTGGGCTTATATGCAATACAAATATCATGAGTTACATCAATGATATCAAAAAGAAAACGCTGTAGTCCTTTCAAACTTTTATCAATATGATCAGGCAGTCTGTCAATATCAGGGTCAAGACCTATGCACAGACTTGTTTTTCTTGTTTCAATACTGGATTTTACTTTTTTATAAAAGGGATGATAAAACACTACAAAAGATCAGTTCTGGACAAGAAAGAGCTTACATTAAAACCCTTTTCCCTGATATTCTCAAAAGCACCCTCTTCTCTATTAATTACACCTATAATATCTACAATTTCCAACTTATTTTCCAGCAGAATATCACAAGCTCTTAATACTGCTCCTCCGGTAGTTAAAATATCTTCCAGAACAACAGTTCTGTCTCCTGGTTCATATTTTCCTTCAATTAGTTTTTGAGTACCGTATTCTTTAGATTTTTTCTTAACTATAATAAAAGGCTTATCCGCTTTAATAGAAACTATAGCTGCTATCGGCACTGCTCCCAGTTCAGGAGCTGCAAGCCTGTCATAGGAAGAACTATCAGGTAATAACTTAAGCAGTTCATCTGCCAGAGAATCCAGAACATCGGGAAGAGTTTCAAACAGGTACTTATCAATATAATAACTGGTTTTTTTTCCAGCTCTGGTTGTAAAATCGCCCTCAAGATAAGCAACGTCTTTTATTCTTTTTATAAGTTCTTTTCTATTCATGTTACAGTATTTTCTGACTACTCATCTGCTTTAGCCGCTTCTTCTCCAGTCCCGGACTCTTCAGCACCTTCTGCCACGTCTTTCTTCTTTCTTGGAGCTTCAATAGCTATTAACTCTATTTCCGGGTAAGATACAATTTTAATTTTATCGTCTAAAACAAGATCCTTAATTCTTATAACATCTCCAACAGCCATTGAAGAAACATCAATATCAATAAAAGCAGGGATATTTTCAGGCAGTGTACTGATACGGATTTCCCTTTTTTTCTGTAAAAATATCCCCCCCAGCTTAATACCAGGAGCTGATCCTTTAATCCTGATCCTTACATCAATTTCTATTTCTTTTTTATTATCTATCCTCAAAAAATCAACATGTTTAATATCCATCTTAACAGGATCAATAGTAAATTTATATGTTATTACTGTCTCTTTTGTTGTGTTCTTTCCATCATTAATATTCATTTCAATTAAAGTATTTCTTCCATATTCCATTTTATATATTTTTTGTAAATCACCAGGATTAATTGTTATTACTTTATTATCACCTTCACCACCATAAATAACAGCCGGAACCAAACCTTCTTTTCTTATTTTCTTAACAGCGTTCTTTTTAAGACCGGTTCTTAGTTCAACATCTAATTTTTCTGCTTGCATAAGTTATTCTCCTGAAAAAAGATTAATAAAACCTTGATTTTAAATATATTACTAATTTAGTATAAGAGCGTTATTATAAATAAATTGCTCGAATTTTTAAAGAGTTACTTAATTAATTAGTATCCAAAGCTGACTTTTTCAGCTGAAACCCCTGGTCTTAACTCTCGCTCTGTAAGAATATTTGCATAAGGAACTGCTTTACTGCTTAACAAGTGAAACAGAAGATTTACTTTGGAACAGCTATACTACAGTGTCTGGCAGTTCTTCCATCTAAACTCATAGTTTTGTTTTTTAACAGCTGATCCTGCCTGTAATATTCTCCCGAACATAAAACTTTTCTTAAAAAATCTGTCGAAACTAGATTTTACATTTTAAAACTGGTTCCCTGCTGATTATTTTTTTCTGAAATATAGTTTTGAACTATAGATCTGGATTATGTTATTATATTTTCATGATTTTTAGAAAACTAATTGCCATTAAGGCAGATATAGAGAAAAAGATAAAGAGCACTGTAATAACAGCACCATCCAATACAGTAAATACAAACACTCTGGCCGCTAAAACAAATTTGAGTACTGAGCCGCCTGCTTCTCCAGCAAACCCCAAAAATACAGATAAAATGAAGCTGAATCCTCAATTAATACTTAAAGACATAATAGCTGCCAGCATAAATAATGACAGTAACAGTGGAATTATCGATAAACATATGAACGACATAAAAGATGTAATAGAAGACATGAAAAATAATGTTTTAGAAGCTACTGGAATTTTTGATGATACTAAAAAAGCTATTTATAACCCTCTTTTAAAAGATGCAACGGAGTTTATGAAGGGCATTGAAAATTTAATATTATTGCGTTCAATGAAGATGCCCAGAGTTTCTGACTACAATGAAAAAAAATTAAAGAAAGATGCTGAAAAGTTAAAAAAGGAAAATGATAGTCGAAATAAAATTTTAACCTCTAATATGAATAAAATAAATACGCTAATAGATAACGTTAATAAGAATAAAGCAACTGTAAAAACAGCAATAGAAATAATGAAATTGGCACCTTCTTGTAATAAAGAAGGTTCAGAAGATAAGAAAAACATAGAGGATTTTAATAAAACACTAGAAATCATAACTATTATAGTTCAAGACCTTATTAAGAATAAAACCGAGCTTGAAGTGTGTAAGTTATTGGATATAGATAAAAAAATAGCAGACATTACTAACTTTGATCCCTTAAAATAGAATAACTCAAGAATAAAATAGACACCAAAAAATACGTCTATGACGTGTTTTTTTGGGTTTCAAGCAAGCTATTCTATAAATCGACTAAAATTTATGCACAGGAGTAGCTTAAAATGAAGTTTAACACAATTTTGAATCAAATATTACAGTTTTTGCCACAAACGGAATTTGATAAGGCAATAAAATCCTTAAAAACAGATCGATATGTAAAATATTTTAAGACAAAAAGATTGTTCGGGCTACATTTGTACGCACAAATCCGTCAGAAAGATAGTTTGAGAGATATAAAAATCATGAATTCAAGTTCAAAAACCTGCTATATGCACTTGATGCAAGTGTAATTAAAATGTGTTTATCAGTTTTTGACTGGGCGAAATTCAGGCTTAGAAAGAGGGCTGTTAAATTACATTGTTTGTTTGATATTAAGGCTCAAATACCAGTTTTTAATGCAATCACTACAGCTAAAGAGTCCGATATTATTGTAGCCAAAAATAGTGCTTTACCAAAAATCCCGGACAGCATAAATGTCTTTGATCGAGCATACAATGATTTCGACTTATTTTATCGCTATGAAGAAGCTGGCGCATTTTTTGTTACAAGGGCAAAGGAAAACCTTCGTTTCGAATTACCCGGACAGCATGATTTACCTAAAAAAAAGGCCTTCAATTTGATCAAATCGTTCAAATAAGAGACACTGAACAACGAAAAAAATATCCTGGTAAATTAACTGATGATATTATTTGAAAGTGATTTATTCATGCGTATAAGTGGATACTCTCCAAAAACGGGGACAGCTAACCAGATAATCATCTTAAAATAAAATCGTTACTGTAGCAAAACTATCCCTTCATCACTGTACTAATTGTTTCAAAATGATACAATTAGCACATGAAAATGAAACAATTAACTCAAAGACAGTATCAAATATATGATTATATTCGTAGTGCCGGGACCGTATCTAATTCTGATATAAAAAAATATTTGTCAGATGAATACGATGATGTTTCAAGAGTAACTATTGTACGCGATACAGAAGTGCTGCTTAAAGAAAAATATATAAAAAAAACAGGTGCGGGCAGAAGTGTAAAATACATTGTCTTTAATGAAAGTACTTTATTAAAGCTTTATGATGTTAATGATTACTTTATTACAGAAGCAGATAATAGAGAAATTACAGGTTCATTTAATTTTGAGGTATTTAATTTATTTAAAAATATATTTAGTGTTTCAGAGCTAAAAAAATTAAACCAGCTTACTAAAGAATACCAGAGTAATATTTCCAGAATTTCAACTGATATCTATCGGAAGGAGCTTGAAAGGTTAACAATTGAGTTAAGCTGGAAGTCCTCTCAAATTGAAGGAAATACATATTCATTATTAGATACAGAAGCTTTAATTAAAGAAAATCGTAAAGCCCCCGGTCATAATAAAAAAGAAGCAATAATGATACTTAATCATAAAAAAGCGTTAGATTATATTTTTAGTAATGCACAGGATTATAAAGATATCAGTGTTAGAAAAATTGAAGATATACATCGATTACTTGTTGATGGACTCGCAATAGATTATGGATTGCGAAATTCAATTGTTAGTATAACAGGCACTAAATATCGTCCCTTAGATAACCAGCAGCAGATTAGAGAAGCGCTGGAAAATACAATTAAAATTATTAATTCCTATGATGATATGTTTCATAAAGCGCTTGCTGCTATTGTATTACTTTCGTATATTCAACCCTTTGTTGATGGAAATAAAAGAACATCAAGATTAACAGGTAACTCTATTTTGAGCTCTCAAGACGGATGCCCATTATCTTATAGAAGTGTTAATAGTGTTGATTACAAGAAAGCTATATTATTGTTTTATGAACAAAATAGTTTAAACAGTTTTAAAGAGCTTTTTATTAGCCAGTATGAGTTTTCTGTTAAAAATTATTTCTTATATATTCAAAAATAACACTTCTGACATTAGTTGAATATAAACAGCAGCAATCGCAGTATCCTCAACCCGGACATCGCTTTTAGTTTTATCAGTACAGATTACAATAGCTAATGGCGATGGTGATAAAAAAGCAGAAACTGGTTATATTTATACATAAAACCTTCAAATACAGCGCATCGTCAGAGCAGTGGTTCTCATAAAATAAGCTGAGCTTAAACTCTTCATTTAAAACAATCTTCATCTCTTGTTTTTCTACAAGGACGTTTACATTGATAGCATATTTCATTTTCATATGAGGTGGAGTTAAAAAAGTGCTTAATATTCAGTAAGGTTACCTCTGCAATATTATGCAAGGCTTCTCTAGTAAAAAAAGCCTGATGTGACGTAAGTATTACGTTAGGGAAAGTAAGTAATCTTGTAAGAGTGTCATCTGGTACAATCTCACTGGAAAAATCTTCAAAAAAATATTCGCTTTCCTCTTCATAAACATCTAATCCTGCTGCTCCTATTTTTTTGCTTTTAAGACCATCTATTAAAGCTTTAGTATCTAAAAGACTGCCTCTGCCTGTATTAATAAGCATTACGCCTGGTTTTAATTTGCTGATACTATCTTTGTTAATCAAATGATGGGTACTGCTGTTTAAAGGACAGTTCAGACTAATAATATCTGAGTTTGATAAAAGATAGTCTAACTCAACATATTTAAAACCCAGCTCTTTTGATAATTCTTCATTAATAAGCGGATCGCAGGCTAAAACCTCCATCTGAAAACCCTTAAGAATCTTTATTAAGATTTGGCCGATTTTTCCCGTCCCGATAATACCAGCCGTTTTCCTGTACATATCAAATCCAAGCAAACCGTTAATATTAAAATTATTATCTCTAGTTCTGTAATAAGCCTTATGAATTTTTCTGTTAAGCGCCAGCATCAAAGTTATGCTGTGTTCTGCAACGGCATACGGGGAATAGTCAGGTACCCTTACCACATGTATATTATTAAACGCTGCTTTAAAATCGACATTATTATATCCGGCACATCTCAGGGCAATAATCCTGATGCCATATTCTGTTAATTTTTTGATAACAGTTTTATTTAAATCATCATTTACAAAAACACATACAGCATCAAATCCTTTTGCTAAAGACACGGTCTTGTTGTTAAGTTTATCTTCAAAATACTGTATATCAAAACCAAATTCTGAATTTTCCTGATTAAAAGAATTAATATCGTATGGTTTGGTATCAAAAAAAGCTATTCTTATTTCATTCATTCGGCACCTTCGCTAATATAAAAATTTTATAATTTAATTTTATGGTAAAACCTGAGTTATTCCAAAAAAATATTATAGAAATAAAATTTATGAAAATAAAGAATTATTTACAATTGTTATTCGTTTTAGACAAATTAAGTAGTACAGCTTTTTCTGTCTTTACATCTAAATTAGAAGTTGACTCATCGTAAGCGATCCCCCCACCGCATTCTTGAAAAAAACAATTAACTTTCTTTAAAATTCCAAGGCAGTAATCTATTGTAATCTTCAAAAGATTTGCAGAATGGGATCTGTTTTAAAATATACATATAATAATCAACTGGGTTCAAGCGATGCGCTTTAGCCGTTAAAATCAATGTAAAATG
>JAAEMD010000221.1 GCA_024225875.1 bacterium | reverse complement strand
TTTGAAAAAGAGCTCTATCTGCCAGCGTTGTTTGTAAATCAAAGCAATAGTTTCCGACTCAAAATCAATAATATTCGTAATAAAGCGATAAATCATTCCTGTTTCAGGGCATTTGAACGTCACTATAGCAGAATCAAAATGAAATGTCCGTTTAAATGGCTGAGCGCATGTGTACAGGCGTACATAAACGAAGCCATTTGAAAACTTATGTGTCGGACATTTTATTTTGGAACAGCTATAATCTCAACGGATCCGGATATTTTGGCTTCAAACTTTCCTGGGGCTTATGACGCCAGGGAACAATGATATCTTCATCTGAAATAACATCACTTTCAGGATCAATATTATGCTGTTCGATCACCGAATAACTCATCGCTGGATGTACCTGCTATCTGCTGTTATCCTTATAAAGCACCTCTATAACATTCTTAAAGCCGGATTTTCTCCAAAAAGACCTGGACTCATTATTTAATACAGCTGCTTTACACTCTATTCTGGTTATACCCTGAATTTTAAACCAGTCCAGCATCTCATTAACAAGCCTTGTACCAATGCCCTTGCGCCGATGTTTTTTTGTTACACATATCTCTATAATTTCTCCATATTTTTTAACTTTATATAAAGGATGATAATAGCTTTTATTAGCTATACAATGACCAGCTATACCGCTGTTTATTTCTGATACAAGGACCATAAAGTTAGAGGATTTTAATATATACAGCAGGAAAGCTTTGAAATGTTCTGCAAAATTATCTGAAATATCAAAATAATTATCCAGCCCACTATGAAGCCTGGCAGTTTCTTCCCAGATCTTTAATAAACAGTTTATATCAGATTTTCCTGCCTTACGAATTTTCATGTACAATACCCTCTTTTGTTCAAATAACAGATCTACCAGTGCTAATATTCCGCTAAAATCCAGCCGACCACATCAAATATACCTTAGATTAATATTTTACCAGATAAATTAACTCCTTGTTTTAACGGTACAGGATAAAAGCTATAGCTGGTACAAATTGAACTGTCCGTTTAAATGCCTGAGTGCCGTGTACTGGCGTACATTAACGAAGCCATTTGAAAACTTTAAGTGTCGGACATTTTACCTTGGAACAGCTATATATACTTACTATAATATATAGCAGGATTATTAAGATAAAAAAATCTGTTATAATTTCTAACTGTTATGGGGAAAATAATAGCAGGTATCCCGGTTTTTAATGAAGGAAGAAACCTTGAAAATTTATATTATCAGTTAAGCGCTGTTTATAAAGGTGATATCGTCTTTGTAGATGATGGCAGCACAGATAATTCTGCCGCTATTATATCAAATTTCAATAACTGCTATGTAATTAAAAACAAAAGAAATGAAGGCTATGGACAAAGCCTGATTAATATTTTTAACTATGCCATAAACAGCAGTTATGAAATACTGATAACACTTGATGCCGATGGCCAGCATGAGGTGGCTCAGTTAATGAAATTTATTGAAATAATGAGAAATGATAAGCAGCTGGACATTCTTTCCGGCTCACGTTACCTGTGTGAATTTGCCGGAAATGCGATAGCACCAGCTGAACGGTATAATCTCAATAGAGAAATAATAAAAATTATTAACGATATTACTGACTTTGGGATAACAGATGCTTTTTGCGGTATGAAAGCCTATAAAGTCGCAGCATTAAGAAAACTTGTTTTAACTGAAAAAGGATATGCTTTTCCCATAGAGGTCTGGCTGGAAATATACAAAAAAAATCTAACTGTAAAAGAAGTTGCCATTAAACGCATCTATCCGGATGAGAACCGTTTTTTTGGTAATGGGCTGGATAATACAAAAAAGCGTCGTGCCTATTATCTAAATGTTTTGCATAAATCAAGGGAGGCTTTATATGTTAGATAAGAAAGATCCGATATCGCCATATCAGTTATTACCGTGTAAACCTGTTGATATTGTGGTTATTGGCTGTCATCCTGATGACATCGAGGTATCTATGGGCGGCACAATAATATCACTGATAAAGAAAAATCTTAAAATCGGTATTATTGACTTGACTGATGGCGAACCGACACCAGACGGTACCAGAGAAATAAGGTCCAGTGAGTGTGAAAATGCAACCGGAATATTAAAACCTGCTTTCCGTGTAAATCTTGATTTACCAAACCGCTATCTAAATGATACTGTCGAAAACAGAAAAAAATTAGCTGAGATCTTAAGAACGGCCAGGCCCAGGATAATTTTTACCCATTATAGAGAAGATGGGCACCCGGACCATAGTGCTGCATACCATCTGGTAAAGGCAGCAAAGTTTTATGCAAAGCTAACTAAAACAAATATGAAAGGAACACCGGTAATAATCCCCAGACTATATTATTTTATCAGCCATCATTTGTTAATGCATCACAATATATCATTTATCACACCTTTTGATGCTCAAACTTTCAAAGAAAAACTCAACGCTTTAAAGTCATACAAAAGCCAGTTTCCTGTCAATAAAAAATCAAAATCAATAATTAAATATCTGGAACATATCAATGGGTATCTGGGTTTTTTGAGCAATTCTGATTATGGAGAAGCCTTTATAAGCGAAGAACCTGTAGTAATGGCAGATACGTTACTATTAAACCAGACCTGAATCCAGCAATATAATGAACTTAAAAATTCCTGCAGATCGTAATGTTTTAATTTATCAGAACGAAAATATTTTTTTCAAAAACAGCTGTCATAATTATGATGAGCAGCTATTTTCAGGTAAAACTCTAAGTTACTGGCGCACTAAACTAATAAATGAGCTGGTAAAAAAAAGACCGGAATTAGGCAAAAGTACAAACCTTGTTTGTTCAGGGCATCAACCATTCCCTGTTCATCCTGGCATCTGGATTAAACGCTGGCTGTCAGCAAAGACAGCAGAAGAAATAAATGGACAGGCTGTATCAGTTCACCTTGACCTGGAACCGGCAGGAAATATTAACTGGCCCTGTATTTTAAATAATAAACTATATAATAAACCTGTTATTTTCCCTGTTTTCTGGCATAGTACAGTAAGTAAAAAAGAGCTTCTGATCAAGTTCCAGAGTTTATATATACCTGACTCCATATTAGAACGTCTGGACAGAACATTACCCGCAGAGCTACCTGCCTGGAAAGCTATCTGTAGATTACTTAATATCTGGGAAGAGGGTTTAAAATTGAATATTATTGATATCAGCCAGTCCTTTCTCTTTACAACAAATACAATGCAGGAAATATTTAAAATATTGATCAGCGATTATAAAAATTTTCATCATTTATTTAATAGTAATTTAACTGAATACAGAAAAAGAAATAAAGTCAAAAACTCCGCTATTCCGTTCCCTGACTTAAAAGAAGACGGCCCTTTACTGGAGCTGCCTTTCTGGATATATGATTCAGATAACCGTTATACACTGGAAATACATAAAAAAAGCGGCAAGTGGTATTGTAATAAAAAAATAATATCCAGACCCTGCCCGCCTGTTTTCCCTAAAGGATCTATATTAACTGTTATAAAAAGACTGTTTTTAGCTGATGTTTATATACATGGTACCGGCGGTTCTCATTATGATCCTGTATCAGAACTGTTTTTCAAAAAATATCTCAATTTAACTATCCCTGGTTTCAGAGTTGCCAGTGCTTCTTTTGGAGTAGATAATGGTAAATTCAGACAAACAGAAGAGCAGTATCGATACAGCCATATAATACAGCGTTTATATGATCATAATCCGGACAAATTGCTGGCAAAAGCCGGCATCGATAAGGATGAGCAGATAAAAGCAGCTGCTGAGAAAGAAAGGATACTGTCAGGATATAAGAAGCTGAACACTAATAGAAAGGATTTAATACTGAGCCTGAACACATTAAACAAAAGTATAAGACAAAAAATTAACAGCTGGTGGGAGCAGCAAATATATAATACCGTCATCTTAGAAAAAAGAATGAAATATTTACGGCCGCTGTCAAAAAGGACTATCCCTGTTTTTTACCATTCAGCTAAAAATTTAGTCAACCAGCTTGAAAAGCAAACAGGTTCCCGTTTGTTATAAAATATAAGTAAAGTTATATGTAAAGGTCTGGAAAAGCTGTCTGGCAGAATCGAGGGCTGTCTGGCCCGGGACGTTCCACTGTTGTCCGATAAAAACAAAATGACCTGAGAATAAAATAGACACAAAAAAACACGTC
>JAAEMD010000220.1 GCA_024225875.1 bacterium | reverse complement strand
CAATGTTTATGGAACATCACATTGAGTTAAATATAAAGGAAAAGATATGTTTATGTATGACGAAGAGAAAAAAACACCTGAAAACAATGAAGACATTGATGAAGTGTCTAAGGAATTTCTGGACTTTGTTAAAGGCTCATCAAGTACAAATCCCTTTTTTGTAATTGATAAAGATAAGAAAATGTTTGGTAGTCCGGTTGATCCTTCCCCTGACAATAAAAGCAGTGACTTTGAAATAAAGTTTAATATGAAACCTAAAGAAATCAAAGATTATCTTGATCGTTTTGTAATACAGCAGGACGAAGCTAAAAAGGTTTTATCTGTGGCAATAGCTGATCACTTTAATCATATAAAGGCCTGTAAAAACGAAAATAAATGTCAAAACTATGCAAAACAGAATATTATTATGGTTGGTCCAAGCGGTGTGGGAAAGACTTTTTTAATAAAATATTTAGCAGACCTGGTGGGTGTTCCATTTGTTAAAAGCGATGCTACAAAATTTACGGAAACCGGATATGTTGGAGGAGATGTTGAAGATCTGGTACGTCAGTTAGTAACAATGGCAAATGGTAATAATAAGCTTGCAGAATATGGAATTATCTATATGGATGAGATTGATAAGATTGTTAGTTCATCAGATAAGATGGGTAAGGATGTAAGCGGCAGAGGAGTTCAGTCAAATTTGTTGAAACTGCTGGAAGATACAGAGGTTCCATTAAAGGCGCCATGGGACATACAGTCTCAAATCAGGGGTATTTTAAGTCCAAAATCTTCTGCAAGGGAAACTATCAGCACAAGACATATGTTATTTATTGTTAGCGGAGCATTTGTGGGCCTGGATGATATTGTTAGAAGAAGGATTGAAGGCAGTAAGTATGGATTTGAAAGAGTAAAGCGTGAGATAGAAAATAGAGAATTAATTGATAGTGCAAGCACAGGAGATTTTATAAATTTCGGTTTAGAACCTGAATTTATTGGCAGGTTCCCGGTAAGGGTATTTTGTAATTCCCTGGAAGTTACTGATTTGTATAATATTATTAAATATTCGGAAACATCCATACTGTATCAGTTTGTCGATTCTTTTAAACATAATGGTATTGATGTTCTTTTTACGGATAAGGCTTTAAAGCGTATAAGTGAATTAGCACATAAGGAAGAAACAGGAGCCAGAGGGCTGGCAACTATTTTTGAAAGGTGTTTTAGGGATTTAAAGTTTGAACTGCCTTCAACAAATATTAATAAACTGGTTATCACCAGGAGTTTTGTTGACAGGCCCAAAGAAAGTTTTGAAGCTCTTTTTATTAAGCCGGAAGAAAATGAACGCAAATATTTTGAATTGAAAATCAATGCTCTTGAACAAAAATATTTTTCTGATAATAAGATAAAAGTTAAATTTAACCTTACAGTAAGGAATGCTGTTTTAGAAAAAAGTAAAATATGGGTTGATATTGAAAACAGTTGTAAAGCGATCCTGGCTAAACTGGAATGTGGTCTTAATCTCCTTAAAAAGAATCCGCCTGAAAAGGAGTTTGTGATTACATTGAAGGTCGTTAATAATCCTGAAAAGTATTTGCAAAGGTGGGTTAAGGAAAGTTTACGAGCTGATAAAATGAATAATTAAAATTGTGTTATGAATAATATATCCAGAAATATTAGTAATTTAAAAACAGAAATAGAGAAAATTAAGAATGAAAATAATATTTTATATGATATTAGAATAGTTGCAGCTACAAAGTATGCAAACTGTGAACTGATAAAAGAAGTTCTGAAAAATGGCATCTCTATTTTAAGTGAAAATAAAATACAGGATGCCCGGAAAAAAATAGAAGAGTTAAGCGCTGAAGAATTGAAATGGCATTTTATAGGTCATTTACAAAAGAATAAAGTTAATAAAGCTGTTCAATATTTTGATATGATTCAATCGGTTGACAGTGTTGATTTGCTGGATAAAATTGATCGTTATGCATGTAAAATAGATAGGCGGATTAACGTTTTACTACAGGTAAATATTGCAAAAGAAGAGTCTAAGTATGGTTTTGAAGAAGATGTATTACTGGCAGATATTGAAGAATTATTTTCTTTTAAATATGTTGATGTTAAGGGTATAATGATAATAGCTCCATATTTTGATAATCCGGAGCAGGTAAGAAAATATTTTAGAAAAGCAAAACATTTATATGATACTATTAATATTAAATATAAGAGTTTTGAAATATTAAGTATGGGAATGAGCAATGACTATAAAGTAGCTATTGAAGAAGGATCAAATATGATTAGAGTAGGTAGTTTATTGTTTCAATGATGGAGGGTTTAAATGAGAAAAACTTTTTTTGATAATGTTAAGGAATTTTTTGGGTTTACAGAGCGTGATGAAGTTAAAAATGATGGTGCCGCAGATGTTGCCCCGAAATCTGTGGTGCGTTCATTTAGAGGTTCTTTAGTTAATAATCAGAATTCACGTCAGTTTTTGACATCTGAAATTAAGGTGGTAGAACCAAGGATTTATGAGGATTCTTTAAATATAGCTATGTACTTAAGAGATAATATTCCTGTTGTTGTTAACCTTAAGTATCTTGATGCACCTGCCAGTAAAAGATTAATTGATTTTGTTTGTGGTACGGCATATGCGATAAATGGTCATATGATGAAAATTGGTGAGAATATATTCTTATTTACTCCAGTTGATGTATCAATAGTAGACTCAGGTGAAAAAACAACCTTTGAACAGGGTTTGGAACAGGAAGAAAAAGAAGTATTTTTTAAAAGAGCTGCTCTTTAGTCATCTCTTTAACCTGGCCGGTGTATGATTTCTTTTGATAAATTAGTAAGTATAGTCAGGCGTTTGAGAATGCCCGACGGATGTCCCTGGGATAGAGAACAGACCTGCAAATCGATTACTCCATTTATAATTGAAGAGGCTTATGAGCTTGTAGAAGCGATCAACAATAATTCTTATGAAAATATTAAAGAAGAGCTGGGTGATGTCCTGCTTCATGTTGTTATGCTTTCTGTAATGGCAGAAGAGGAATCACATTTTTTTATAGAAGATGTAATTAACAATGTTACGGATAAAATGATAAGGAGACACCCTCATGTTTTCTCGAAAGATAGAATTGATACTGCAGAAGGGGTGAGGAAAAACTGGGAAAAAATTAAGAAAGAAGAAAAAAAAGAACATTTGATGGACTCTATTCCAGGTAGTCTGCCAGCGCTAATGCAGGCAGAATTGATACAGAGTCGTGTCAGTAGAGCAGGTTTTGACTGGAATGATATACAGGGTCCTTTAGATAAAATTGTAGAGGAGATAGAAGAAGTTAAGCAGGAAATAAAGCAAAAGAATAAAAATAAGGAAAAAATAAAGGAAGAGTTTGGAGATGTTCTTTTTTCTCTTGTTAATTTTGCAAGAAAAGCTGAAATTAATCCTGAAGAAGCCTTGAAAATGAGTAATAAAAAGTTTATAAGCCGTTTTAAAAAAGTTGAGGAGCTGTGTGAAGAAAAAGGCGTGTCTGTAGCAGGTATGGGGCTGGATAAACTGGAAGAATTATGGCAGAAAGCAAAAAAAGGATTATAATCACTGTCTTCCCCGGAAGAGCATAAATAAGGTATTATTTGTATCTATGAGTTTCATTATTACAATTTTTGTTTTAGGTGTAGTAGTTTTTGTTCATGAGCTGGGCCATATGTTAATGGCTAAGAGAGCAGGTATAGGTGTTCTGGAATTTGCTGTTGGTATGGGTCCCGTAGTATACAGTATAAAAACTGAACAAACGCTGTACTCTTTGAGGTGCCTTCCTTTTGGTGGCTTTGTTAAGTTAGCTGGTTTAGATGAAGAAGATATCGAAAAAGTTAACCTGCAGCCTGAGAATAGTTACTATAGAAAACCTGTTTTATCACGGTTTTTGACAATTGTATCAGGTTCATTAGTAAATATTTTTTTTGGATTTATAGTTTATGTTCTGATTTTTGCTTTGACAGGAGTTCCGGAAGTTACGAATACTATTGAAGAAGTTGTCGCGGACTCCCCTGCTTTTGAAGCAGGTTTGAAAAAAGGTGATACAATCTTATCAGTTAATGGATATCCTGTATTAGATACTCAGAAAGATCTTGTAGAAAAGATAAGTAAATCCAGAGATATGAGTGTTCTTATTGAATTTAGAAGTGAAGACCAGGCTGTATCTCAGCTAAGCAGTAGAAGAATAGTGCCGGAAGATCTTTACTCCAGTGGAGAAGGTAAAATAGGCGTGTACTTTCGAGTTAAACAGAAAAGATTCAATCCTGTTTACTCGTTATGGCTGGCGTCTAAAGAAACAGTAAATACAGTGAAGCTGGTATTTGTAAGTTTAAATATGCTTATTAATGGTAAGGTTGGATTAAATGAGCTGGCTGGTCCGATTGGAATAATACAAATTGCTTCTTATACCTTAAAAAAGGGTTTTTTAAGTTTTTTAAATATAATAGCTATGATAAGTATCAGCCTTGGTGTGATAAATCTGTTCCCTTTCCCTGTTCTTGATGGAGGGCATGTGGTTTTACTGGGAATAGAAGCTGTTAGAAAGAAGCGGCTTAGCAAAAAACTGGAGACAATGGTTAATAATACAGGTGCCTCTATTCTGATTGCTTTAATGTTATTTATCATAGTTAATGATGTTATTAACTGGAAGGATAGAATAGTTTTTTTAAAAAAAATACTAGATTTTTAATGAAGGGATGTTAATGAGTAAATATGAAAGAAAAAGACAAAGAAATAATAGAGCAAACAGCAAATACAATCCGGGGTCTGTCGATAGATGCCATAGAGTCAGCTAACAGCGGTCACCCTGGTTTGCCACTTGGTTGTGCAGAAATAGCTTCTTATCTTTATGGTTTTGTGCTTAATTATAATACTAAGGACTCCTGGATTAACAGGGACCGGTTTATCTTGTCAGCAGGTCATGGTTCAATGCTGCTGTACTCCATTTTACATTTAGCCGGATATCCGGTCACTATTAATGATATTAAGACATTTCGTAAGATGGGTTCTTTAGCAGCTGGTCATCCGGAATACAGGAGTATTAAGGGTATTGAAACAACTTCTGGTCCATTAGGACAGGGACTGGCTAATGCTGTTGGTATCGCCCTTGGTAACAAGCTTATGTCTGCTGAATTTGAGGTAGATGAGCTGGGTCTTCTTGATGCGCATGTGTATACACTGGCAGGAGATGGGTGCTTGATGGAAGGTATCTCTTATGAAGCCTGTTCTCTGGCAGGGCATTTAAAGCTCGATAATCTGATAGTAATTTATGATGCTAATAATATTTGTCTTGATGGTTCAATAGATGAATGTTTTTCGGAAAATGTAAGCTTGAGATTTAAGGCCTTTGGCTGGAATGTTGTTGATATCGATGGCTATGATCTTGAGAATTTGAGTCTGGCATTAAATGATGCCAGGAAACAGGATGAAAAACCTTCACTGATAATTGCCAGAACAGTTATTGGTAAAGGTTCTCCTGTTGCTGATACAAGTGAAAGCCATGGTAAGGCACTTGGCAGGGAGAATGCGGAAAAAACAAAGCAAAACCTTGGTATTCCATTAGAGCCTCTTTTTTATGTTCCTCAGGAGGTAAGAGAATTTTTTGAGATTAGATTAGATGAAGTGCAAAAAGCGCAGGAAGAATGGCAGCTTAAGTTTGATAAATGGGCAGAAAAGTATCCTGAAAAAGCAGTTAGATGGAAAAACCTTATTGAAAAAAATATCCCGGAACATGTATTTAATGGTATTAAAGAGATAGATATGCCCGGGGATATTGCCAGTAGACAATCTTCTGGAATAGTTATTAATTATCTTGCAGAAAAGCTGCCAGGCTTAGTTGGCGGTTCAGCGGATCTTTCCGGGTCAGATAATACTATGATAAAAAAAGCTGATATAATAACAGGCAATAATTTTAAAGGTAAAAATATTAAGTATGGGGTAAGAGAATTTGCTATGGCTGCTGTTTCCTCTGGTCTGTCTTTACAGGGAATGGTTCTGCCTTTTTGTGGTACATTTCTGGTTTTCTCTGATTATATGAGAAATGCAATTCGAGTTGCATCTCTAATGAAATTAAAAGTTATATATCAATTTACTCATGACAGCATTTTCCTGGGAGAAGATGGTCCGACTCATCAGCCTGTGGAACACCTTGCTTCTTTGCGTGCTGTACCCGGACTGACTGTTATCAGGCCGGCAGATAATAATGAAGTAAAAGGTGCCTGGTCTACAGCATTGAAATTAAAGACACCTGTTGCACTTATTTTAAGTAGACAAAAGCTTAAAAGCTTATCTGATACAAGTTTTGAAAGTGTTGAATACGGAGGTTATGTTGTAAAAAAGGCCTGCAGACCTGAGGACGTAGATTACTGCCTGCTGGCAACAGGTTCTGAGCTTGCCCTGGCGCTTGATGTTGCCTTAAAGCTGGAAGACCAAGGTAACTCAGTAAGATTAGTATCAATGCCGTCATTTGAATTATTTGATGCGCAGGATATGGATTATAAAGAGTCTGTATTAGGTGGTAATATAAAAAAATACTGTTCTATTGAAGCTCAATCTTCGTTAGGCTGGCATAAATATACTGGCAGGGACGGGATATCTATTTCTGTAGACAGTTTTGGCTTAAGTGCTCCTGCTTCTGACTTAGCTGATCATTTTGGATTTACAGTGGATAAAATTATAGAGAAACTATGATCCGAATACACTATCTGGAAAAGGAATATGATAATGGTTTTTTAGCCTTGAATGGAATTAATCTCCATATAGCAAAGGATGAGTTTGTGTATCTTGTAGGTTCGTCCGGGGCTGGAAAATCCACTTTATTAAAATTGCTTTTTAGTGTTGAAAAGCCTACATCAGGAGATGTTTTTATTGATAGCGTTTCTTTGAAAACACTGCCATCTAAACAAATACCTTACCTAAGAAGAAATATAGGAGTGATCTTTCAGGATTTTAAATTACTGCCCAGAAGAACAGTTTTTGAGAATGTTGCTTTTGCTTTGCAGGTTATGCATTATCAAAGATACCGTATCCGAAAGCAGGTTACACAGGTTCTGGAGCTTGTAGGACTTCAAGAAAAAATGTCAAACTTTCCATCGGAACTTTCTGGTGGAGAGCAACAGCGAATTTGTATTGCCAGAGCTATAGTAAATAACCCGCCTATATTACTGGCAGATGAGCCAACAGGAAGTCTTGACCCTGATACATCCTGGGAAATAATGCAGCTTTTAAGTAAAATAAATGCCAGAAGAACTACCGTTATTGTTGCTACTCATGACAAAGGTATTGTGGATGATATTAGAAAGCGTGTTGTGGCGTTAGAAAATGGTCGAATAATAAGAGATAGCGAGCTGGGATCCTATAATTAATGTTTGGTGATTCCTTTTTCTTCATTTCGGAAGCTTTTACCAGCCTTAAAAGATCAGGTATTATGATAATAATTTCTATAGCTACAATAGCTGTTTCACTTATTGTTTTTGGTGTTTTCCTGTTACTTACAGCAAATTTGAATAATATTGCTGAATTTGTTACTTCTAAATTAGAAATTAGAGTCTACCTTAACAACTCTATGACTGTTAGTGAAATACAGAACTTTAAGACTGAAATTGCTGAAATGCCGTCTGTAAAAAGTGTTGAGTTTATTAGTAAAGATATTGCCTGGGATGTTTTTAAAAAAAGTTTTCAGAAACTGGAGTTGAATGATCTGGTTGGTATAAACCCACTTCCTGATTCGTTCAAAGTTTCTATGTACAATGGCCGTGAAGTTAAAAAAGTTGCAAAATATCTGGAGGATAAATTCTCTGGTTATGTTGATGATGTTGGTTATACAGGGCATATTGCAGAGAGAATAGAGATGCTGGCGGCCTGTGCAAAGTATGGTGGGCTTGGTCTGGTAGTTTTTCTTACATTAGCTACCCTGTTTATTATTGTGAATACTATCAGGCTGACTGTTCTGGCAAGAAACGATGAGATTGAGATTATGCTGCTGGTTGGGGCAACAAAATATTTTATAAGAGGCCCTTTTATAATAGAGGGCTTTATTATGGGTGTGACTGGCGGGGGAGCAGCTGTAAGTTTTTTGTATTTTTTTTATTTATTATTTGCAACTAAAATACAGGAGACAATACCTTTTTTTCCTTTAGTTTTTGATAAAGATAAACTAAATTCAATTTATGCGGTTGTGTTGTTATTAGGAGCAGTATTAGGTACTTTAGGAGCCTATATATCAGTATCAAAATCTTTGAGTTATGAAAATATGCGTATTAGAAAATAATAGTTTTATTTTGGGCTTTTTGTTAAATAAACAAATATATGGAGGAAATAGATGTTAGGATTCTTACGAAGAAATGCAGCTCTTATAGGATGGGTTATAATTATTTCATTTGGTTTGACAATGTTTGCCGGAGCACTTTTATTTCGAAATTCTTATAAAAAGCAGGGTAATGTTAAAAGAGGTCAGCTGATAGATACATCAAATGAAATAGCTGTACTGGGACAAACCCCTGTTAATAAGCAGAAGTATTATGAGCAAATATCACAGGCAGCCTCATATATGCAAAAAAATAACAGATATATTGAGATTAGTCCTGAAATGCAGGAATTGATACATTTTTCCGCCTTTAATCAGGCATTGCAGTATACAATCCTGTTTGAGGGTGCAAAACAGCATAAAATCAAAGTATCAAAAGCTGAAATTCAGCAGAACATGGCAAATATATATAAGTTATATAATATGAAAGGTAAAAAAGAACTTAAAAAAATGCTGGCAGAAAATAATTATCCTTATAAGATTTTTATGGAAAATTTAAAAAATGATATTCTAGTCCAGGTATTTGCAAAAAATCTTACTTCCAGTGTTTTTGTGAACAATAAAGATGTGGATAATAAATATACTGACATAAAAGTAGATCATATATTAATAAAAAAAGATAATGAAGCAGACAGTCGGCTGTCTGCTTTAACCAGGGCCCGTAATGTTTTGAATCAAATAAAGAAAGGTTTATCGTTTCAGGATGCTGTAACTACCTATTCTGAAGACCCTGGTACTAAAACGACTGGAGGAGGTTTAGGGTGGATAAGTACGGGTGACACTGTTGGAGCTTTTGAGGATATTGCCTTTTCTTTAGATAAGGGAGAAATATCAAACCCTGTATTAACAACATATGGTTATCATTTAATCAGAGTTGTTGATAAAAAAAGAAAGACGGGTTTCGATAATATTGACTATGAAAAAGAAAAGGAAATGATCTTAAAAGAAAAGCAGGATAGTGCTGTTACAGACTATATTCAAAAAGTGTTAAGTAACGATAAATTAGAGATATTTGATTCTGTTTTGAGAGCCTATGATGCTAAATCAAAAGGAAATATTGACATAGCGATACCCGCTTATCAGGCTCAGATCTCTAATAACCCGGCTAGTCCTGTTCCTCACTATTTATTAGCAAAAATGTACTGGATGCTGGAGGATAAAGAGAAAGCCAGAAAAGAGTTGATGAAGGCAGTAGTAAAGGGTGAGATGTATCCTGCTCTGGACCTTGTATCAGTTCATTTTATGTTAGGAGATCTTTTTGTAGAAGATTTTTACTCAGGCAAAGAAATAAAAGGTTCTCTAAAGAGGAAAATTAAAATGAGGTATGATCGAGCAATGAGGAAGTATGAAGCTGGCCAGAAAAATATGCAGCAGGACAAGAGTAATGCCTATAACCAGTTGCCAGATTTAATAAGGATTTCCCGTATTGAGGTGGGCAAAAAGTACAAAGAAAAGAATTTGCCGGAAAAGATTATTAAGCAATATGATAAAGTTATGGAGTTATCTGGTAATAATATAAATGCTTTAAAAAAGCTGAGAAATATATATCAGGAGCTTAATGCTCAAGACAGATTTAAAAAAGTTGAGATAGAAATAGCAAGGGTAGAGTCCTTGATTGCAGAAAGCAGGGAAGATAAGGTGAAGGAAATGGAGAAGAAGGAAGATAAGGTAATAGAACTGGATTCACAGGATTTGAAAATATTTGATAAATAATTAACAGGTATATTAAAGACAGGTAATGTTCTAACAAACATATACTGTCAATTAAGAAACTACTAAAGGAGTAATAAAATGGCTGTCACTATTATTGGAACTGTAGCTTTAGATACCATAAAAACCCCGTCAGAATCTCATAGCAGGATACTGGGCGGGTCAGCAACTTATGCCGGAATTGCTGCCAGTATTTTTGATAATATAAGTTTAGCAGGAATAGTAGGTAATGACTTTCCGGACAGCTACCTGACGTTCTTTGAGTCAAGAGGAATTGATATAACTGGTATAGATATATCAGAAGGTAAAACATTTCACTGGAATGGATATTATGAGAAAGATATGAGCCAGGCATACACAGTGCAAACCGATTTAAATGCTTTACTTGAATTTGATCCTGATCTGCCGGAAAAAGCCAGGCAGGCCAGAGTGGTTTTTTTAGCTAATATTGATCCTGTTTTACAGAAAAAAACTATTGAACAGTTAAAGCGTACAGAGGTAGTTATATTAGATACAATGAACTTCTGGATTGAAAATAGTCTGGATGCTTTAAAAAGCACACTGGAACTTGTAGATATTTTGATTATTAATGATCAGGAAATCCGTATGTTGACGGGTAAAGATAATATCATTCAGGGTATGTCAGATATTTTAGAGCTGGGCCCATCGAGGTTAATAGTGAAAAAAGGTGAGCATGGATCAATTATGTTTAATGGACAGGATTACTTTATATGTCCAGCTTTTCCTCTTAAAGAACTGGTAGACCCTACTGGTGCAGGAGATAGTTTTGCAGGAGGTTTTGCAGGATATTTATCTCAGTCAAAAGTTCTGGATGAAGAAACATATAAGCAGGCAATTATAGCTGGTACGATGATATCCTCGTTTACAGTCCAGGGATTTAGTATGGATGTTTTGAAAAATATTGATAAAGATAGAATATTACGCAGATATAAAGAATTTGAAAAATTTACAGCACTGCCTGATAAATTAGTTTTATGAGAATATTAAATACTGGTTCGATTAATTAATATCTAATATGGTTATTAAAGATATTTTTGTAAATTTTCTGGATTCCAGAACAAAAAAAATACTTTTTTTCTGTATATGTGTTTTTATTGTACTGATAATAGTCCATCCCTTTATTTTGCGTTTATCTGGCAGGTTTTTAATTTATGATACTGATTTTGAGTCTGCAGATATTGCTATTGTTCTTTCTGGAGCAGGTGGCTCCAGGGTTAAAAAGGCTGTAGATATTTATAAAAAAAATAAAGTGCCCGGGCTTTTAATGACCGGGGGGCCGATATTTCTTTCCTCCTATTCTGAGTATATGTCTGAATATGCTCAGCATCTGGGCGTTCCTTCAAAGGACATTATGATAGAAACAATGTCGTTTAGTACTAAGGATAATGCCGTTAACTCATTTGAAAAAATATCTGATATGGACCTTGAATCAGTAGTTATTGTGACATCAAAATTTCATACCAGAAGATCATATGAAGTTTTTACAAAAGTCTTTGGGAACTCAGATATCAAAATATATATCGCTGGGGCCGATGATAATATTGATTATGATAACTGGTGGAAATCTCATGACATGATAGAGCGTATTTTTATAGAGTGGGCCAAGTACATCTGGTATAAGGTTTTTATATTATCCGGATAAGACTTATCAGGCTTAAAGATGTTTCCTTCCTGTGATATATGTCATCCTTATAATCAAAGCAGGATGATGCTGGAAAGTAAACTCCTGGAAGGCATAAATAGAAAGCATAATATTTCAAACAGGATATGGAAGAAAATATCACTAAACACGTAAAAGGCAGACTATTTGCTGATAAATGATATATTTCTCAACCGCTTTTTAAGAAATTACTGGAAAAGTGAACTACTTTAACCTCAGTTTTGGATAAGCAACGAACAAAACATGAACTATCCATGAGTAAAAGAAGAGTGCCTCAAGTAAAATATTAGTAGAAAAAAGAATATTTAAGGAGGCACTAAAAACATGAT
>JAAEMD010000219.1 GCA_024225875.1 bacterium | reverse complement strand
CCCCATTTAAACGGACAGTTCAATTTGTACCAGCTATAGTACAAAAGTCTAGAAATATTCTTCTGAATTTTAATGCAAAAACAAGAAAAATGCGATCCTCTTTTTATTTGTAAAAAATATTTTAAGTGAAAATAATGATGTGTTCAGCCCTGTTAAATCTCAAAGAGTACTTGTTTGCTTTATTGCCTGTTGATATCATTTTGCTATGAGTAAAATATTTATTACGGGTGCCAGTGGATGTATTGGTCATTATGTTATAGATCGTTTAAGGGAAGATTTGTCTAATGAACTGCATTTACTGCTAAGAGATCCTGCCCGTTTGAAAATTTCTTGTCGTACTGATTCTAATATACATATTCACACAGGTAACATGGAGCATATTGAAGAGCATAAAGATATATTGTCAGATATGGACTATCTAATTCATATAGCTACTGACTGGAGCGACTCTGATTATGCGGAGCTGTTAAATGTTGAAAAAACACATAAAATGTTTGATTTTTGTAGTAAGAGTAAAAAAATTATTTATTTTTCAACTGCAAGTATTCTTGGTAAGAATAATGAGCCTGTAAAAGAAGCTGAGCTCTATGGAACAGGTTATGTCCGTTCTAAATATCTGGCCTATATAAAACTACAAAAATCAAAGCACAGGGACAAAGTTATAACACTTTTTCCTACCCTGGTTTTTGGAGGGGATGCTGATCATCCGTATTCACATATAAGCTCAGGTATTGTTCCTAACATAAAGTATTTAAAGCTGCTGAGGTTTTTTTATATGGAATCAGCTTTTCATTTTATGCATAGTTATGATATTGCAACACTGGTTAAATATATATTAAACAATGATACAGCAGAAAAAGATATCGTTTTAGGTAACCATTTTATTTCGGGTAAAGAAGCAATCAGGAAAATCTGTGATAAGTTTAATATTCCTGTTTACTTTAGAGTGAAAATATCAGCTGGTTTTTTGATGTTGTTAGCTAAACTAATGAAAATATATGTAGATCCATGGTCCAGATACTGTATCGAGAATCCTTTTTTCCAGTATAAGGTAGTAAATCCTGACTTTTTTGGGGAAGACTGTAAGTTCCCTGATCTTGATTCTTTATTGCAGGATATTGTAGATAACTCCGCTAAATGAAGAATATCTTATTTGTTTTTGGTACAAGACCGGAAGCTATTAAACTAATTCCCCTGATAAAAATATTTAAGCAGGATCAGAGCTTTAATACTGGCGTATGTGTTACAGCTCAACACAGAGATATGCTGAATCAGGTTTTAAATTTATTTTGTATCAAGCCTGATTATGATCTGGATATTATGCGTCAAAATCAATCTCTTTTTGATGTTACTGTTGAAGGGTTGAAAGAAATAGATAATGTTATGGATGATTTTAATGCAGACCTTGTGATAGTTCAGGGTGACACAACAACCACTTTTACCGGGGCTCTTGCAGGATATTATAAGAAAATAAAAGTAGGACATGTAGAGGCTGGCCTGAGGAGCAATAATAAATATTCTCCTTATCCGGAAGAAATGAACAGAAAACTTGTCAGCCTGATTGCTGATTTTCATTTTGCCCCTACTGATCAAGCAGTCAATAATCTTAAAAAAGAGGGTATTGTTGAAAATGTGTGGTGTGTTGGAAATACAGTTGTAGATGCTTTGTTTACAGGCCTTGATATGGTTAAGCAGCAGGGTGATCAACAGTATTACAACCGTTTCTCAAATATTGATTTTAGTAAAAAGATAATCCTGGTTACAGGACACAGGCGGGAAAGTTTTGGCAGGATTTTTGAGGGTATATGTCTGGCAATAAAGGAAATAGCAGAAAGGTTTAACGATGTAACTATTATTTATCCGGTTCACTTGAATCCAAAAGTTAGAGAGACAGTCAGCAGTATTTTAGCTGGTATAGAAAATATTTATTTGATAGAACCAGTGGATTATCCGGAGCTTATATGGTTAATGAGTAAGTCTTATATGATCTTAACGGACTCAGGCGGGATACAGGAAGAAGCCCCCTCCTTAAATAAGCCTGTCCTGGTAATGAGAGATATAACGGAACGAACAGAAGGCCTGGATAACGGCACAGCCAGGCTTGCTGGTACTGATCAGAAAAAAATAGTTTCAGAAGTATCTGAACTGCTGGGCAGTAAAAAAGTTTATGATTCAATGGCCCATAAGAAAAACCCTTATGGTGATGGGGCTGCAGCAAAAAGGATTTTAGATATAATTAAACAGTATCAATTATAATGGAGCTGGATATGTTTGTTTTTGAGTTTTGTGGTTTATGAACATAAAGGTTTTTGTAGCTGGTCATAAAGGACTGGCAGGCAGTGCTGTCAAGAGGCAGCTCGAGAAAAAAGGTTATCAAAATATAATTTTTAGAACCAGGCAGGAGCTTGATTTAAGAAATAGAGAAAAGGTGATGAACTTTTTTAAGGCTGAAAAACCTGACTGGGTTTTTCTGGCTGCTGCAAAAGTTGGCGGGATTTATGCAAATCAGAATTATCCGGTAGATTTTTTATTATCTAATCTTAGAATACAAAATAATGTTATTGAAGCTGCTCAGATATCTGGAACTGAAAAACTTCTTTTTCTGGGGTCTGCCTGTATTTATCCTGAAAAGGCTGCTCAGCCGCTTAAAGAAGATTGTTTGTTAAATTCAAAGCTGGCGCCTGCTAATGAGCCTTATGCAATTGCTAAAATTGCAGGAATAAAATTGTGCGGGGCTTTTAACAGACAATATGGTACGGACTTCCTTTGTGTAATGCCATCTAATATATATGGACTTAATGATAACTATCATATGGAAAATGCACATGTTATACCTGTGTTAATCAGGAGGTGTCATGCTGCTAAAATAAATAACAGGCCTGAGTTTACGGTTTGGGGGACAGGGAGTCAGAGGCGTGAGTTTTTATATAGCGATGATCTTGCTGAAGCCTGTGTTTTTTTAATGGAAAGGCACAGCGCAAAAAATATCGGAGAAATTATTAATATTGGTACAGGTTCTGACTGTAGTATTATGGAGCTGGCAGAACAAATTAAGGATATTACAGGGTATAAAGGAAATATAGTTCCGGACAGGTCCAGGCCTGATGGTTCAAATAAAAGACTGCTGGATATAAGTAGAATAAATCAGCTGGGATGGAAAAGCACAATGCCGCTCAGTAAAGGCTTAAGCATAGTATATAAAGACTTTATTGATAATGAGAATATCAGAAAATAGTATATCATAATAGATATGGAGTATTAATTGAGAAGATTTATTATTAGATATATTTCTGTTTTCAGTTATGTTTTTAATGGAGGTGTTTCTCCATTGAAGGCTTTTGTACAGCACTTTATCGTGCCTGTCGGCTTTTTTATAAGACATATACCTGTCAGTGGTGTTGTTATTGATCTGGGTTGTGGAGAGGGGATTTTAACAAATTTACTGGCACGGCTCCTGCCTGAAATAAATATTTACGGGATAGATCCGGATAAACATAAGATAGAAACAGCACGCAGAAATGCACCGGGAAATGTTAAGTATATTGAATCAGATATTTTTAATGGCTCGATAGAATTAAAGGCAGATTTAGTTATATTAAATGATATAGCTCATTGTATTGACTATGAAAAACAGCTTGGTTTTTTAGATAAAGTTGCCGGCAGCCTGAAAAACGGGGGGAAGTTAATTCTTAAAGAAGTGGACCAGGATGATTTTTTAGATAAATTTATTACCAGTTATTTCAGTAAAAAGTTTCATCCTGCAGATAGCCTGGCCTGTAGAACCATTAAAGAATGGATATCTATTTTAAACCGGGTGGGTCTGAGAACTTCAAGAGTTGAGCGTGTGCGTAGAATATGGCCTTCAGCCAGAACTGTATTTATTGCCAGTATTCCGATCAATAAGAAAGCCGGATATCCGGATAATACAGGTGATATTAAAAAAGAAAATTTAAAAGTCTGGGGCAGAAAAAAGCTTGTAGTGTTCATTACTGGAGCTACAGGCTTTACAGGAAGGCATGTGTCCCGGCTTTTATTAAAAGAAGGGCTGGACGGTAAGCAGGTTCGTTTAATTATATTAGTTAGATCAAGAGACAGGCTGGATGCAGAGTTCGAACATAATCCGGACGTAGTTCCTTTGTCAGGAGATTTGCATGATCTGCCTTATTTGAGAGATGCTTTAACAGGTGTTCATTATGTTTTTCATCTTGCAGCCGAAACAAGAATACTTAAAGGTGATAGTGTCTGGCGTAATAATTATTACGGGACTCTGGCTTTACTAAAGTCTTTAGATAAAAAAAGTGTTAAGCGTATTGTTTTTGCCAGTGACATACGCGTGGTCGGGAGGGGTAATTATGATCATGATTTATTAGATGAGAGTTCTATTCCTGATCCTGTAACAGAATATGATAGATCCAAACTTAAAGCTGAAATAGCAGTAAGAGAATCTGGACTTGACTTTACTATACTCCGAATACCATGGGTTTATGGAGAAGGTATGGGGCCGGATCAATATATAAGCAGACTAGTGTTTGCAGCACTTGAAAAAAGGATATTTTCATTTGTTAACTTTAAGAGCAGAATGAGTGTTATTACTGTATCGGACTTGTCGCATGCCTTTCTTTTTCTTGCCTCAGATAATAGAGCAGTTAATGAAAACTACTTTGTGACTGATGGGCAGCCTGTATCTCCTGGTGATATGCTGAGATTGATTGCAGATATCATCGGCTGCAAACTCCACATATTAAAAGTACCTGATATTTTTATCTGGTTTGCTGAAAAAATAAGGTGCTGTCTGCCAGTACGTTTTCAGATCTTGAATAGAGATGTTTTAGCTGCCAGTAATAAAAAACTTTCAGTCCTTGGCTTTAAACTTAAGTTAAGTAAGAAAGAAGGGGTTAGAGAACTGGCCAGATCCCTGGACTTAATTGAGGATAATGTTAATGAGGGAGAGCGCCTGGTATCTGTAGTTACAGGTGCTGGCTCAGGTCTTGGTACTGTTATTGCAAAAGAGCTTTATAAATCAGGGCACAGGCTTCTGTTAATAGATGAAGAAGAAGGGGTTAGGGCCCTGGCAGAAGAGTTGAATGCAGACTCATTAGTTATAGATTTTTCCAGCAGGCAGTCTTTAGAGTTTTTAGTTGATTATATTCAATCAAATAGATACGTTCTGGACTGGGTTATAAATAATGAAAGCTCATATAAAGGTGGCGTTTTTAATGAAATGGATTTTGCTGATCTGGAAGTAATGATAATGAATAACTGTCTGGCACCTACCTTTATTAGTTACTTTGCTTTAAATCATTTTAAGAAAAAGGGGTGGGGCAGGCTGATTAATATTAGTTCGGCTGCGGCTTTTCAGCCACTGCCCTTGAGGAGTGTGTATGCTGCAACCAGATCCTACCTTATGAACTTATCTCTGGGCTTATCTGAGGAAAATTTGTCTGAAAAACGAATAGGGGTTTTTACATTTATTATTTCAATAGATAATAACGATCAGCATGATGGAGTGGTTCTCAAGAGAAATAGACGTTTTGTTTCAAAAATAATGGAAGCAGTTAGAAAGAACAGGGTTTTTGTTATTACAGGTTCTACAGGAAAACTGAAGTACTTAATGTCAAAAGTTCTGCCAGTCAAAAAACAACTGAAATTCTGGTACAGATTTATAGCAAAAAAGAGGTGAGATATGAGTGTTTTAAAGAAAAGAAAGAGCCTGGCGATTATTATTCCGGTCTATAATGAAGAAGACTGTATCTATAAATTGATTGAACGGCTGCTGAAATTAAAGGAGAAAATGACTGATCTTGACCTGTCTTTTCTTTTTGTTAATGACGGATCTACAGATAAAAGTTTATGTTTTTTGTCTGATTTTGCTGAAAATTATACAGCTGTTAAAATCATTGATTTTAGCAGGAACTTTGGTCATCAGGCGGCTTTAACAGCAGGGATAGATTATGTAGATGCAGATTATGTAGCAATTATTGATGCTGATTTACAGGATCCCCCGGAACTTATCGAGGATATGTATAAAATGGCGAAGGATGGCTGTGATATTGTTTATGGAAAAAGGTTGAGTAGAAAAGGAGAATCTGTTCTTAAGAAATTTCCGGCATATATGTTTTACAGGGTCTTAAATATATTATGTAATACTGAAATACCGGCAGATACCGGAGACTTTAGATTGATAAATAGAAGGGTCGTAGATGCACTGAAGTTGATGAGAGAGAAACACCGTTTTATCAGAGGGATAGTTTCCTGGGTCGGTTATAAAACAGCTGCTTTGGAATATCATAGAGATGAACGGTTTTCGGGCAGGGCCAAATATTCTTTTTATAAGTCCTGTTCTTTAGCTAAAAATGGTATCTACTCCTTTTCTAACGCTCCTTTAATGCTGGCTAATTATTTAGGGGCAGCTCTGTTTTTACTGGGATTGTCAGGAGCTCTACTATTAATATATTTGAATTTTTTTAAACAATATCCTGTTTCAGGGTCGCTGGCCGTTATTTTAACAATAATAATATTTTCCGGACTTCAAATCATGATGCTTGGAATTGCAGGAGAATATATTTACAGGATTTTTGAAGAAGCTAAAAACAGGCCATTATATATTGTAAACAGTACCAGAAATCTTTAGCTGAGGAGCTATCTTCAACATGGGCTTTTGTATTTACTATATCTGTTCCAAAATAAAATGTTCGCCACTGAAGTTTTCAAATGACTTCGTTTATGTACGCAAGTACACTGCACTTCCCCATTTAAACGGACACTTCAATTTGTACCAGCTATATAACCTTGATTTACAATACACTTTTTCCAAATGAACAAGATAATATCCAATAAGCAGAGTGAGAAAATCAAATGTTCCAGTTGTGATTTATTTCAACCTTTCAGTTCAAAAATTTACACTGACAAAAATGAGGTTTTTTCTTTTGAGCCGTCTACAATATTTTCAAAATATTGACCCATCCAAAAAATGAGTGAGTCTTCTTGTGAAATTTTATCATTTTGAGAAACTAAAATCTTATTTATACCAAACTTAGCAATTTTCTGATTTGGTGATTTTGGAGAGGTAAGTGTATTTTGCATAAAAACAATTATACTATAAAATCAGTTTGATATAAATAGGGCTTGCTGACGCAGCCCAGCAAACCATGTTCACAGGCACAAAATAAAGGTAAAATAAGAGTATTCCAAAACAGGAAAATAAAAGAAAGT
>JAAEMD010000218.1 GCA_024225875.1 bacterium | reverse complement strand
TTAAGTTATTATATGCTGAAAATTTGACGCCTCACTCTTCCACTACGTCGGTACGACGTGTAAATGCTTTGACCCGTTTTAGGCTTAGCACAAAAAAGCAACCTTTTTATAAATAGTCGGAAGTTGCAAGCGATATGGTTGAGTGTGGTGTGGTACCTCCCATAAACTACGATTCAAGAGTGGTTGCGAACATTCCGTTTTACGGTTACTTTGCGGAAAGTTTAAAAACACTTTTCTGTGAAATCGCCCTTCTTGAGATGATATTTTTCCTTGCACCAGCACTGTTTTAGGGAAAGTTGCTTTTGGTAAGTTAAGAAACTACTTACAACCCAAACCGCATCAAAACCTTAGAAAAAACACCAACCTTATCATCTGGCTTGTAGTCAATAGTGCTTGTCTTTGACTCCTGCAGTAAGACGTGTAGTTGGTGAATTTGTTGGTCTTTTTGGCTTAGTTGGTCTTTAAAATTTTCTGCCTGATTTTTTAATTGATCATCTTTTTGCTTCAACTGTTCTTTTAGTTCTGCGATCTGTTTTTCAAGTAACTCAACAATGTGGCTTTCTTGATGATTAACAGGTTGACCTTGATTATAAACTATATCACAACCTATATTATTCTTGTCATGATCTCGGTTATAATCCAGATTACGATCTGGATCATAAACAGGTACATGACCTGGTTTAATACTGAAATGATCTAATAGAAATTTTTTACTTATTAGCCACTTGCCTCGTTTACTACTATCATCCTTTTTTAAACGGCTATGATCATGCTTAAACTCAGAGATAATAACTCTTTTGATGGTTGCCTCAGATTTTTTCGATAAATAAGCAGCATCTTTAATGCTTAACCATTCATCGCCATTACTATTATTTTTAGTAGACTTTGGTAAAGTTTGACAGTCAGCTTCTGACTCTTCGTTAATAGTTTTTATGTCCTTTTTAAGCAGAATATCACTGTTAATCAGGTTTCTTTTTATGGTTGGTAGTGAAAAGCCTTTATCCTTATCCTGCTTAATATAATCAAAAATAGGGATGACATCAGGATCTAATAGTAGTTTATTCTTCTCTCCTCGCTCAATATAAGGATTGAGGATATCATTCATGTCACGAATGCAGCGCCTAACAAAAGCATCCTTTAAGCTACTAAACTTAACAATGTCTTGGATAGTA
>JAAEMD010000217.1 GCA_024225875.1 bacterium | reverse complement strand
TAAAATGTCCGACACTTAAAGTTTTCAAATGACTTCGTTAATGTACGCAAGTACACTGCACTCAGTCATTTAAACGGACAGTTCAATTTGTTTCAGCTATAATAACAATAAAAAATTATTGCATTTAAAAAGAAACCCTTCTATTATCTTTCTAATATGTCAATAATAGATAAAGTAACTCCAAAGCAAAGAAAGTTTGTATTGATATTGAGTGATTCAATATTTACTGTCATAACCCTGCTTTTGGCTTTTCTGATAATTCAAAAAGATTCTATTTCCAGCCATCTGCTGTTATTCCCGTTATATGTTTTCATAAGAGTCTTCACCTTCAACAGTTATGGAGTATATATGTTCCTGTGGCGTTATGCTTCAATCAGGGAAATGGTTATTCTTGCAAAAGCTGTGACGATGAGTTCTTTTCTGGTTATGTCTTCACTTTTTATTTTAAAAGCGATTGACTTTCCGAAAAGCATACTGCTGATAGAATGGGCATTAAATTTAATCCTTATTGACAGCTCAAGAATATTTTTAAGGTTATTTCGTGATTATGTTATTTCAAAAAATGCTACCAGGGTCCATAAAAAAGACAGGATTAACATGCTGATTATCGGGGCAGGTGATGCTGGTGAAATTATAGCTCGTGAGATCCAGAAAGTTTCTTCTCTAAGGTATAATTTAGTTGGCTTTATAGATGATAAAGAAACAAAGACAGGTCAAATAATTCACCAGACCCCGGTACTGGGTACTACCAAAAATATTTTTGAGATTGTTAAGCAGTATAATGTTAAGGAAGCAATTATTGCTATTCCTTCTGCCAGTGGCCCTGTAATCAGGAGGATAATGACTCTGTGTGAGCAGGCCTCTATTAAATTTAAGACTACTCCAGGGCTATACAGCATTATAGGGGGGAAAGTATCTGTTAGTCAGTTAAGAGAAGTGCGGATAGAGGATTTGCTGGGTCGAGAGGTTGTAGATATTAACCTGAATTCAATCGCGGCTTATCTGTCAGATTCAGTAATCCTTGTAACCGGTGCGGGTGGTTCGATAGGGGCAGAACTGTGTCGACAGACATACAGATTCTCACCTGCAAAACTCCTGCTTTTAGATAATAATGAAAATGCTGTGTACCATATCCATATGGAAATGGAGCGGTTAAAGAGAAAAGAAGGCAGTAATGTGGAGATCGTTCCGATAGTCGGTGATATTAGAAATAAAGCAAGATTAGAAGAGATTTTTGCATTATATAAACCGGAACTGGTTTTTCATGCCGCAGCTTATAAACATGTTCCTCTTATGGAAATACATGTTAAAACTGTTATTGAAAATAATATTGCAGGTACTAAAAATATCCTTGATTTATCGGATAAATATAATGTTAGAGAGCTTCTCCTTATCTCTACGGATAAAGCAGTTTTTCCGGTTAATTCAATGGGTATATCAAAACGTATAGGTGAAGTTATGATGGAGATAAAGGCAGAAGACAGTAAAACAAAGTTTACAGCTGTCAGGTTCGGTAATGTTCTTGGTTCTCAGGGGAGCGTTGTTCCTCTTTTCAAAAAACAGATTGCAGAGGGCGGTCCGATTACTGTTACCCATCCAGAGGTAACCCGTTATTTTATGACTATACCGGAGGCGATTAGCCTGATAATTCAGGCCGGCGCATTAAGTAAAAGCGGTGAGATAGTGATTCTTGATATGGGTAAGCCTGTAAATATTTTAACTTTAGCTAAAGACCTGATCCATCTTTCTGGACTGGAGGAGGGTAAGGATATTGATATTGAATATATTGGTATGCGGCCTGGTGAAAAAATGAATGAAGATCTTTTCTTTGATAAAAAAGATCTTGAGAAGACTAAACACAAAAAAATATTTATTTCAAAACCTTATAATTATGAAAAAGATAAAGTAAAAAGCAGTATAGACCAGCTGATATCTGACTTTCAAATGGAAAAAGAAGAGATCTTAAAAGCAAAGTTGCGTGATATTGTACAAAATACTCAACCGGAGCAAAAATAGTTAATATGGCTTTTATTATAATTGTGTTGATAATCCTGGTAAGAACAGCTGGCGATATTTGTTTTAAGTATGCTGTCAACAAACTGAACCTGACTTCGGTTTCAAAATTAGGAGCAAATGTTAGAAGTATGGCATTTAATCCATTTTTATGGGCAGGTCTTATTCTGGGAATATCAAACATGATTTTGTGGTGTTTCAGTTTAAATAGATTTGATTTGAGCTATGCTTATCCTTTTTTGAGTATCAGCTATATTACAGTTATTTTATCTGGAAAATTTTTATTTAATGAACATCTCGATAAAAATAAGATTATCGGTATTTTATTTATAACTACAGGAGCTTTGGTGCTATTCATATGATTAAGAAAATTATTATTTTTATTTTATTTCCGCTTGTTCTTACCATAGCTGGTGAATTTGTTTTAAAATCGACCATAAATTCTTTAGGGTCTGCTTTAGAGATTAATTCCAGTGGCTATACCTCAAGAGTATGTAAAGCAAGTACTGAAAAATGGGGTATTTTAACAAAATGGGCCTGCATTTTCTCTGATATCAAAGTATTTGTTTTAAACTATAAAATAATACTTGCGCTCTTTTGTATAATAACAGGAGGGTTGCTGTGGCTGGTTGCAATGTCCAGGTTCGAACTGTCTTTTTTATACCCTTTTTTGAGTATTAATTATTTAGCTATTATTGTGGGCTCAGATATATGGCTGAAAGAAGCAGTCAGCATTTACAGATATTTTTCTATTGTATTAATTGTTTTGGGATTGATTTTTATTTCAAGGAGTCCGTACTCGGAAAGCAAATAAAAGAAAAAATCTACTTATCTTTAAAAGATAATAAAAATGAGAGGAACAGTTGATATGACAAAAATAACAAAAATATCAGATAGAGCAGATGGAATAGAAAAAAGTATTACTCTTGCTATAACAGAGCTTGCTTACGAATTAAGTAAAGAGAACAAACCTGTTATTTCATTCAGTGCAGGTGAACCCAACTTTAGTACTCCGGAAAAAATAAAGCAGGCAGGTATAAATGCCATTAATGGGAATAAGACCAGATATACGGCAGCAACCGGAACTATAGAGCTGAAAGAGGCTGTTGCTGCTAAATTAAAAAGAGATAACGGGCTGGATTATGGAGCAGCGGATATAGTTGTTGCCAATGGAGCAAAACAGGCTATTTGCAATACATTAATGGCAATTATTAACCCTGGTGATGAAGTCATCATCCCTGCGCCGTACTGGGTGAGTTATCCTAGTCAGATAAAGATTGCAGGAGGAACACCTGTTGTCATGGATACGGACGAAACTACTTGTTTCAAAATAACGGCAGATCAGTTAAAAAAGGTAATAACTGACAAAACCAGAGCTTTATTTTTGACCACACCTTCGAACCCGACTGGTGCAGTTTATGATGAAGAGGAACTGGCAAAGATAGCAGAGGTTTGTGTTGATAAAGGCATATATGTAATTTCTGATGAAATTTATGAGAAGCTTACTTACGGTGGAAAAAGACATGTGAGTATAGCTGGTATTTCAGAAGAGGTTAAGAACCTGACAATAGTTATTAACGGAGTGTCAAAAGCATATGCAATGACAGGATGGAGAATAGGTTACAGCGCCTCTAAGCCGGAGATAGCAAAAGCAATAGGTAAGATTCAAAGTCATTTTACATCTAACCCGTCTACTCCATCACAATGGGCTAGTATAGAGGCACTTAATGGAGATGAAACAGAGATTGAAAAAATGAGAGTGGCTTTTGATGAGAGAAGGCTGTACATGGCAGAAGCTGTAAATAATATTAAAGGTATTTCCTGTTTTGTTCCTGACGGAGCTTTTTATGTGTTTCCTAACATTTCCCGGTTAACTGGAAAAAAATCAAGGTCCGGAATAATTAATAATTCAGCAGATTTTTGTAAATTTTTATTAAATGAAAAATATGTTGCCTGTATTCCCGGATCTGGCTTTGGACTTGAAGGTTATATAAGGCTTTCATATGCAACATCTATGGAAAATATTAAAAAAGGTATTGATTTATTAAAGGAATGGGTTGAAAATCTAAAATAGTAAACTATGCTGAATAAGACTGTACTTATAGTTGATGACGATAAGTCTATAAATTCAATACTGGAATTTATTCTTCAACAAGGAGGGTATAAAACCATATCTACTACGTCATCTCTGGAGTGTTCAAAAATTATTAAGACAAACAGACATATAGATCTGGTTTTTCTTGATATGACAATGCCGGATATGCCTGGATTAGAGGTTTTGGAAAACATACATAAAATCCATCCTGAATTGACTGTTATAATGATGACAGGATATTCAGTTGATGATCAGTTAAAGCAAATATATGAAAAAGGTGCATATGGTGTGATATACAAGCCATTTGATGTTGAAGAGGTTTTGATGATAATTAAAAATATATTTAAACAGGCAGTGCAGGAGTAAGGATTTATATTGGCTGATAAAAAACCTGGTAATAAAAAAAATAATCTTCCAAAAGAGAAGCTGGCGGCTATGTCGCTTCCATTTAAAGAGCGTGTTTTATCGAAAGAAGAGATTCTTCAGCGACTGTACTTTGGTATAAAAGAAAGTTATGGTTTTTCTGGTGTTAATATATATTTATTCGACCCTGTTACCTCAGCGGTATCTATAACATATCCTCCGCATGGTCTCTGGCCGTTACCAGACAGTGAGCTGGACTGGATAATAAAAAGAACAAAAAATCTGTTGATTTCAGATAATGATAAGCCAGTTGATTCTCCTGAATATTACTATATTTCTGACAGGAAACATTTTCTGTATTCTGATAAAGATCAGTTAAAAATAGATATGGAAGAGTATCAGTATGACTGTTCTGATATGCTTTATCTGGTACTTATATCGGAAGATGAAATTGTTATGGGCCTGGTACAGATAAATAACTGGAGAAATCAAAAAATATTAAGTGATGTTCAGAATTTTGATGACATGATTACTAATATAAAACAGTTTATATCAGATACTGTAATTGCTCTTGATAACCTGTTCATACATCAAAAAATTGAAAGCCTTATTTCTGATAAGCATGAATTAAAACAGCGGATTCGAAAAGATGAAGAGGATTTGAAAAGAAGAGTACTTGAGCTGTCTGTTCTTTATGATACTTCAAATGCACTTAGTTACTCACTTGATTATTATCAGATAGTAAAGCTTGTTATGGATGCTATGTATAAAGTTCTTAATTATGATGTTGGAGCTATTTATTTTTTAGATGTTATTCCTACAGGTGAGATTATCTTAAGAATAAGAAAATCAATAAGTGAAGATTTAATAAACAGTGTACAGACAAATATAATTGCAGCTGTTGCTCCTTTTATTAAGGTCAATATGGACCAGAATAAAATTAAAGTTACAAGAGAAGATTCGATTATGGTTGAGGATATCAATGAGAGTAAAGAAATGAAATCCTTTGCAAATGTGCCCTTGATTTTTAAAGAAGAGGTAATAGGTATTCTGAGTGTATGTTCAACATCTCAAAATGCTTTTTCAAGAAATGAAATGACTTTTTTACATACATTAGCAAATCAACTTGCTTCTCATATGGGACGGTTAAAAATTGTTAAGACACTTGAGAAATCCAAGATAATGGCACTGATAGAAAGTATGAGAGAAGGGGTGATAATGTTTGATGACAATCAACATCCAGAGATTATAAACCCTGCTGCTTTAAAGCTTCTTGATATTACGGATAAGAAAATGATCAATGACAGCTATATAAAACAGAAACTAAAACATATTGGAATACAGTCAATTTATGACAGGGCTGTTAATAAAGGGGATATAGTCCTTAATCAGGATATAACTTTTAATGAAAAAGTGTTTTCAGTTAATGCAAACCCTGTTTTAGATAATGATCAGGGAAGAATTGGTACTGCTTTAGTAATCAAGGACTTTACGGAACTGCAGAAGATAAACCGGGTTAAGACTCAAAGGCTTGAAGCAATATCAAAAGTTAACCTTATAATTTCTTCTATTTCAGATTTAAATAATTTGCTGGCTGTATTAATGCAGTTTATATTAAATGTTGCCAACACGGAAACAGGTTCTATACAGCTTATGATGGATAAAGTATTGCGTACCCAGGTACATTCAAATTTTCCTGGCAAGGTATGCAGGAATTTTAAGTTTACCAATGGTGAGAATATTTCAGATTATGTATCAAGAACAAAACAGTTATGTTTTATAGAGGATTATATGAATAATTCCAGAGTAGATTCAAATATAAAAGTAATCATAGATAGTTATTTATGTATCCCCATAATAGTCAAGTCAGGGTTATTAGGGATTGTAAATATTGTTCATAAGACAAGTGTATCAAAACAGAAAATAACCACAGATGATCTGAATACACTCAGTACCATAACAACCTTAATAGGTACTGCGATAGAAAATGCTATTTTATATCAGAAAACTATCAGCAAACACAGGCTTGATCAGGAACTGAAAATAGCAAATGAAATACAGAAGAAGCTACTTCCTCAAAATCTACCGGTATACAATAAGATAAACTTTGGTGCGATTTCGGTTCCTGCAAGAGAAATAGGCGGAGACTATTATGATTTTTTTAAATTAGAGGGAGATAAAATAGGCGTTGTTATAGCTGATATAGTTGGAAAAGGTATACCTGCCGGATTGTTTATGGCTATGCTGAAAAGCATATTACATACACATATCCCACAATATCAGACACCTAAACAAGCTTTGGAGAGGCTGAATACAATATTGTATAACGACCCTGTTATAAATAAGTTTATACCTCTTTTTTATTATATACTGGATCCTGTAAGTCTCAGTATAAAATATTGTAATGCCGGGCATGAGCCGGCAATAATTTTTTCTAATAATGAATTTTCGGTTTTAGATACAAACGGGCTTCCTCTGGGGGCTCTGGAAAGTTCTGATTATGAAGAAAAGGAAGTTCATCTTCTGGAAAAAGATATAGTCTTACTATTTACAGACGGCATTGTTGAAGCGAAAAATGTTGATGGACGCAGGTTTGGCTATGACGGCCTGAAAAAGGCCATTAAGAAAAAAGCCAGGCAGGAGTCCAGTCAGTTTGTTAAAAATATATATATGCAGGTCAACAATTTTATTAAAAGGCAGGATCAACAGGACGACGTAACTTTATTAGCATTAAAAGTAGAAGATATTTATAATTCTGATAAAATTGAAGTAGAGGCAATAGAAGTTAAAAAATTAAGGGTGACAAGTTCAAAAAAGAACATTAAAGTTGTTAGACAGCAGGTAGCTGTCATTGCTAAGGAAATGGGTTTTGATGATACCGAAACCTTTAATTTGAAGTTAGCAGTAAATGAGGCTCAGGCAAATGTCATTGAACATGCGTATTTAGGCAAAGAAGATGGAGAGATTATTTTTTACTTTAATATTTTTAATGATAAGCTGGAGGTTGTCATAAAAGATTTTGGTTCTGGTATAGAAGAGATTACAATAAAAGGGGAAGCACATTTAGACGAGCTGGAAGGATCTGGTTTAGGTGTATATATGATTAAAACCCTGGTTGATAAGGTTGAGTACAAGAGAATTCCTAAAGTGGGAATGGAGTTGAAAATTACTAAATATCTAAATAAGGAGGATTAGATGGAGATTATAAAAAAATCTGTTGATGAAAATATTACAATATTAGAGGTTGGATCAGATTATGATGAGGAAAGTAAGTCTTTAACTGGTCAGGTTGAATTAGATATTGAGAGTCAGGCATATTTTGTTGATATGATAAACACTATTCTGGAAGAAGGAATTGTTAAAATAATTGTAAATATGGAACTGGTAAGCTATATAGATTCTTCCGGACTATGGTCTTTATTTGAGGGACATAAAAAGGCAGAGCAGAAAAACGGTAAGCTGGTACTGCTTAATCCGGCAAGAGATGTAAAAAGAGTTCTTGATATTACAAAGATGTCGTCTAAAATCCAGATTTTCAATGATGAATCCGAGGCAGTTGATAGTTTAAAGTAAAAATCTGTGGCTATAATAGATATATATAAAGCATTATTAAAAAATAAAATATTATCTCAAAGCAGGCTGGATCAGGCCTATACACTGGCAACCGATCAGGGCGTATCTTTGTTTCAAATAATGTTAGAACAGGATTTTGCTTCTGAAGAGGTGCTGCTGGAGTTTTTTTCTGAATATCTTGATATACCTTTTGAATTAATTGATAAAGCTACTGTTGATTATAGAACAGCATCCTTGATCTCAGAGAGTTTTGCAAGAGAGCGTTTTATACTGCCGCTATTCCGTCTTGGCAGCAGGCTTAGTGTAGCAATAACAAATCCCTTTGATTTGAAAACAATAGAAGAGCTTGAGATGATGACCAGCCTTGTAGTATCTCCGGTTTTAACAACCAGGGGAAGTATAGATCCGTTATTTGCCTATTGTTACTCTTACCAGGAAACCAGTTCAGGTGAAGAAGAGGAAGAGGGTGCAGCATCTATGTCCAGCCTTTTTGAAATGGGTATGAAGCTTGTTGAAGACAAGGGCTCCGGATCTGAAGAAGAAATTTTTGACCTGGCACAAGAGGCTCCTATCGCAAGACTGGTTGACGGTATTATAAAGCAAGCTATAACTGAAAAAGCTTCTGATATTCATGTTGAGCCGGAAGAACATGTTGTTAAGATTAGATTCAGGGTTGATGGATTATTAAAGGATGTTATGACTCCACCAAAGAAACTGGAATCTGCCATGATTTCCAGATTGAAGATACTGGCTAATCTTGATATTACAGAGACTAGAAAACCACAGGATGGAAGAATTACGTTTTCTGTAGGTGAAAAGGATGTGGATTTTCGTGTTTCTACAGTTAGAACTATACTTGGTGAAAAAATGGTTCTAAGAATCCTGGATAAGAGTGGTGCGTTTGTATCACTGGAGAGACTTGGTTTAAATCAGGCGGATTATAAGAAGATATTGAGCCTGATATCTGCAACTTCAGGTATTGTTGTAGTATGCGGACCAACAGGATCAGGAAAAACCTCAACACTATATTCAGGGTTAAGTAAAATTAATACGCCGGATAAAAATATTATTACAATTGAAGATCCTGTGGAATATAATCTGGAAGGAATAAACCAGATACAGGTAAACCCTAAAATCGGAGTTGATTTTGTGACAGGACTGTCCGCTATAGTAAGACAGGATCCTGATGTTATAATGGTAGGAGAAGTCCGGAATATTGAAACAGCCAGTATTGCTATTCAGGCAGCACTGACCGGTCATATGGTTTTTACAACATTACATACGAGAAATGCTGCAGGAACAGTGACCCGGTTAATGGATATGGGGATAGCTCCATTTCTCTTAAACAGTGCTATTATAGGTGTTATCGGGCAGAGATTAGTTAGAACTATTTGTTCAAATTGCAAAAAACAGGTTGAAGCAAACAGCTTTACAGGTATTAAAGAGATTGAATTAGTTGAGCAGATAACGGATAAAATGAAAGGTAGTTTTAAATTGTTTAAAGGTGAAGGCTGCAAATTTTGTGATAATACGGGCTATAAAGGACGGATAGGTATTTTTGAAATAATGCAGTTAAGTGAACCGATTAGAGATCTGATTGTTCAGAAGGCCAGTTCAAATAAAATCGGTGATGTTGCTGTATCTGAAGGAATGACTTTGATGAAAGATGATGGAACAGATAAAGTTTTGCAGGGTATTACAACTATAAATGAAGTTGCCAGGGTTTTAGATGTCTAACGTTTCACATAGTATTTTCAGGGCCTTGAAATGAAAATTTTTTCTTATACTTTTGAGACCAGTCCGGGCAAGATTGTAAAAGGGAAGGTGAAAGCCAATACCCTGAGCCAGGCAACAAGTTTTTTAAAGAAAAAGAAAATATTTCCTTTAAGAGTTAAAGAAGAAAAAGAAATTTTTTTAACACAGCTTTTTGCTGAAAAAAAAGTAAAAACTGATGATATTGTCTCTTTTTCACAATTATTTGCCAGTTGTCTTAAAACCGGATTGAGTATTAAAGACTCTCTAACCCTTTTATCTAAACAGGTAGAAAGTAAATTATTACAGACCAGGGTAGCGGATATAATAGTTGATGTTGAAAGCGGTACTTCAATTTCCAATGCATTTGCAAAACATATAGATATATTCCCTGTTTTTTATCCAATGCTGTTAAAAGCAGGCGAAGCTTCAGGTGATATGGGAACAGTACTGGAGTATGTTGGTAAGTATCTGGAAAGAATTAATAACTTGAAAAAAGAATTAAGCGGGGTTTTTACTTACCCTATCATAGTATCCGGTGTAGGTGTAGGATTATTATCGCTTATACTCATTTTTGTTGCTCCTACTTTTAGAGAGGTTTTTAATGAATCCGGAGTTCCGTTACCAGGTCCAACGGTTGTTCTGTTTTTTATGTCTGACTTAATACTTGATTATTATCCTTTCCTGTTATCTTTTTTTATTATTACATCACTAACAATTTTTATTGCTAACAGATCATATAAAGGCAGAAAAGCAATCCATAAGTTATATATAAATTTACCTGTTGTCGGTAAAGTCATTAAGCAGGCTCTGTTACTTCGTTTTTTAAGAGCCTTTGATATTTTAGTTAATAACAATGTTCCTATCCTGGAGGCTTTAAAGGTATTAGAAGAAGCTACAATTAATTTGTGTGTTAAAGAAGTTATAACAGAGATGAGAAAAGATGTATCTCGTGGATTACCGATATCCGGTGCCATGGTCGCTGCTAAAGATGTTTTTCCTGCCTTAATATCAAACTCGATTGCTATGGGAGAAAAGTCAGGTGATTTAGGTGCAACCCTTGCCAGGCTTGGTAACTTTGTTGATCGTGAAATTACCTTTACAATGAAAAAAGTATCATCAAAACTGGATCCTATTTTGACACTGGGACTGGGCTCTATGGTACTTTTAATAGCGCTGGCAATTTATTTGCCGATATTTGATATGATGTCGGTATCAATGTAAAGCAGTAATGATTATTTTTGACCATCAAGTAATTTTAACAGCAGGTTAAGCCTGTTTATATATTTTTTCTGAACTATTCCTTTTTATGGATAAATCTGCTCAGCCCTGTTTACTAAACAAATTAAATAACAGTAGTGGATTGTAACTTTTTTAGCTTCAATATAAAATTGTATATAATATTTTATCTGTCTAAAGAATAGAAAAGTTTAAGGAGCCTGCCATGTCTGAGAGTATAGCGGAAGAAGAAGTTAGAATGGAGAAGTTAAAAGAGTTGCGGGAAAAAGGTATAGAGCCTTTTGCTTATAAGTATTCAAGAACACACAGTACAGGAGAGATTATTGCAGCATACAGTAACCTTGAAACAGATCAGGTAGAAGAGGTGTCCTTATCCATTGCAGGCAGAATAATAGCTAAACGCACTCATGGAAAGGCTATGTTTGGAAACATAAAAGATGTAACCGGAATAATTCAATTCTATGGAAACATAAATGCTCTGGGAAAAGATAAATTTGATATTTTAGTCAACCTGGATGTAGGAGATATTATAGGTATCAAGGGAAAGCCTTTTAAATCAAGACGTGGTGAATTATCAATAATGATTGAAGAGTATACCCTGCTGACAAAATCTCTGCATCCTCTTCCTGAAAAATATCATGGACTGCAGGATAAAGAGTTACGTTACAGACACAGATACGTTGATCTTATTGCAAATCCTGATGTTCTGGAGACCTTTAAACAAAGGACAGTTATAATACATCAGATCAGAAAATATCTGGCGGATAAAGATTTTCTTGAAATAGAGACACCTGTACTGCATTCTATTTATGGTGGTGCAGCAGCTCGTCCATTTACAACTTATCATAATGAATTAGAACAAGACCTGTATTTAAGAATAGCTTTGGAGCTACATTTAAAACGTCTGATAGTCGGTGGTTTTGAAAAAATATTTGAAATCGGAAGAGTCTTTCGAAATGAAGGAGTATCTTATAAACACAACCCGGAATATACTTTACTGGAGCTGTATCAGGCTTATGTCGACTACAATGATATTATGGAGCTGACAGAGTCTTTAATAAGTCATCTGGTATATTTTGTTCATGGCAAATATAAAATCGTATACCAGGAAAAAGAAATAGATTTTACCCCTCCATTTAAGAGATTGACACTGAAAGATGCTTTAAAGGAATATGCGGACGTAGATATTGAAAATGATTTGGAAGTTCTAAAAAAGAAAGCTGTATTACTGGGGCTTGATCCAGGACAGGATCCTTTTAAGGGTGAACTTATTAATTATATTTATGACAAGGCTGTAGAACCAAATTTGATTCAGCCTGTATTTATTATTGATTATCCCTGGGAAACATCTCCACTTGCAAAGAGAAAACGAGATAATCCAGAACTGGTTGAAAGGTTTGAGTTAATAGTAAATAGTATGGAAATAGGTAATGCTTTTTCTGAACTGAACGATCCTGTTGATCAGATGGAAAGATTTCAGGATCAGATGAAAGCCAGAGCTGCGGGCTGGGAAGAGGCACATCAAATGGATAATGATTTTGTTAATGCTCTTAAATATGGAATGCCGCCTACAGGAGGACTGGGTCTGGGCATAGATAGAATAGTAATGCTGCTTACAAACTCTCCTTCCATAAGAGATGTAATCTGCTTTCCTCATATGAAAGATAAGCAATAGCAGTCTAAAAAATAAAGTTGTTAACTTTTAAATCAATTTAGATATTGATATAATGCTGAATTATTGGAGATAAGCTATGAAAATGAGTCAAAAATTTAAATTCACGATTGTATTACTGGTGCCGGTTATTGCATTTATTGTGGTTCTCAAAATTCCTGTTAACCTTGGGCTGGATCTGCAGGGAGGTACACGGTTAATACTGGAAGCTAAGGATACCAAAGCTGTTAAAGCTGATAATGATGCTGTTACAGGCGCGATGGCAGTTATTCAGAACAGAGTAGATGGACTTGGTGTTGCAGAGGCTGTTATCAGGAGAAAAGGTCATAAGCAGATTGTAGTAGAACTGCCAGGTATTAAAGAGCCGGACAGAGCTATAAAGTTAGTTGGAGAGACTGCTCTTCTTGAGTTTGTGGAAGCAGAATGGGCGCCAGGAGATATAAGCAAACTAACAAAAGAAAAAGTTGCTATATTAGCTGGTGATAATGCCAGGCTGGATAAACTAATTGAATACGATTCAAAAGGGAAAGTTATAAGTGAAAAACCTATTATTCTAAAAAAAACGGTTCTTACAGGAGCAGACCTGAAGATGGCTACACCTGAAACAAGTCAGTATGGAGAGCCTGTAGTTAATATTGAGTTTACCAGGGAGGGGGCAAAAGAATTTCTGGAAGTAACATCACGTTCTGTAGGTAAGCCATTAGCAATATTACTTGACGGTAAAGTAATTTCTGCACCCAGTGTTCGTGAAACAATTGCCAGTGGAAGAGCTCAAATTTCAGGCGGGTTTACAATAAAGGAGATGGGGGACCTGGTTATAAAACTTAAAGCAGGTGCCTTACCTGTACCTGTCGAAATTATTTCTAATAAGACCGTTGGCCCTACTTTAGGCAGGGATTCGATAGAGAAGAGTAAAAAGGCCGGGGCTATAGGGTTATTGCTGGTATTTATTTTTATGTTTCTTTTTTATCGTATACCGGGTTTTGTAGCTAATATAGCACTTTTAACATACCTGCTTATTTCAATGGCCTGTTTAAAGATCTTTAATGCTACATTAACACTGCCTGGTATTGCCGGGCTGATTTTAACTGCAGGGATGGCTGTTGATGCAAATGTCATTATATTTGAACGGATAAAAGAAGAAAAAAAGCTGGGTCAAACTATTAAAGGATCAATAGATGCTGGTTTTAGTAAAGCTTTTCATACAATTTTTGATGCTAATATTACTACACTGATTGCAGCAGTAGTTTTGATTTTATTTGGTACCGGTGCAATAAAAGGTTTTGGTGTTACGCTTAGTATCGGTATTATTGTCAGTATGTTTACAGCTATTATCATCACTAAGTTACTTTTGGATGGTATTTCAACGCTCGCAATATCAAAAAATACGATTTTTGTAGAAAATAGTGGAGATAATAAATGACAAAGTATAATTTTAAAATTATGGAAAAAAAGAATTTATGGTTTGCCATATCGTTAATATTTATTTTGATCGGTGCATCTCTAATGACTGTTAGAGCTTTTAAATCAGAGCCTGTGTTAAATTATGGTATAGATTTTATCGGTGGAAGTACAATGATTTTTAGATTTGACGAGTTGAACTCCAGGTATGAGAAAGCAGCGAAGGAGAATAAGAAGAAGCAGGTAGTGAATATCCAGTTTATGAAAGAAATCAGATCCATACTTAAAAACTTTGGATTGGAAAAAAGCCATGTTCAAATTACTCAGGATAAAGAAGTTTTGATCAAAACGCTGCACCTTGATCACTCCAGTAACCTGAAAATCAGGGATGAGTTAGAAGAAAAGATGGGTGCGCTGGAAGTGCTGGAAGTAGATTTTATTGGACCTGCTATTGGTAAGGAGTTAAAGGGAAAGTCACTATGGATTATCTTTATAGTATCAATAGCATTACTGCTTTATATTACCTGGCGATTTGAGTTTGTATTTGGAATATCTGCTCTGATTGCTTTGATTCATGATGCCCTTATTACAATCAGTTTTGCTTCTATCTTTAATATTGAAATCAGCACTGCCTTTGTTGCCGCTCTTTTGACAGTTTTAGGGTATTCAATTAATGATACTATTGTTGTATTTGACAGGGTTAGAGAAAATAAAAAGAAACTGCATAAAAGAAAACTGCCTGTAATTTTTCTGGCAAACTTATCTATAAATCAAACACTGATTCGTACTATAAATACGTCTGCTACAACGTTGCTGGTAATTGGCAGCCTCTTAGTATTCGGAGGTACTACAATTAAAACATTTTGTCTGGTTCTTTTTGTTGGTATTGCTGCCGGAACATATTCTTCAATATTTATAGCAAGTCCGGCTTTAGTGGCTTTATACAGGGACGATAAGTAATAAAACAGATAATTATAATTGACACTACTATCATAAATAAGATTTAATAATTTTATGAAACGTGAAAATATTATTATTGGATTAATACTTTTTCTTTTTCTTTTTTCGGTTTTCTTAACAGTTGGTCGAAATATAACCAGGAAAAAAGATAGTCATAATATAGAACCTCTTATTTCTTCCAGACAAGGTGTGGCTCTATTATATTTATATGGAATGATTAACACATCATCAGCATCTTATATGAGTCATTCATCTAATATTGATTCTTTTATTAACAGCCTTTATAAAATAGAAAAAAATCCCAGGGTTAAAGCGCTGGTTGTTCGTATAAACAGCCCGGGCGGTACAGCCGGTTCTGCTCAGGAGCTGTATAATGAGTTGATAAAATTCAAAAAGAGAACCAGCCTTCCTGTTATTGTCTCTATTGCTGATATAGGAGCATCAGGAGCATACTGGGTATCTCTGGCAAGCGATAAAATTTTTGCAAATCCCGGAAGTATGATTGGCAGTATAGGTGTCATAATTAATAATTTAAGCCTTTATGAGCTGGCAGAAAAATATGGTGTATATATGAATACAATTAAAAGTGGTAAGTATAAAGATATTCTGTCCAGCTGGCGAAAAACGACGCCTGATGAAAAAAGGATATTAAAAAATCTGATCGATGATATACATAATCAGTTCGTAAAAAATATGATATTTTCCAGGAACATAAGTAAAAAAAAGGCGTATGCACTGGCTGATGGACGTATTTTTAGCGGACAACAGGCAAAGAAGCTGGGACTCATTGATGAACTGGGCGGACTTCAGGATGCTATAAATTATGCGGCTAAAAAGGCTGGTATCAAAGGCAGACCCCATATTATTACCAGACCGCAAAATCCTGTATTTCAGCTGCTGAATACATGGAAAAGCCAGTTTAAAGCTGCGCTGGGTGAAATGTTAGTGAGTCAGCAGGGGGTTGTTTATTAAATGATATTTAAACTCTTTTACTCTTATATTACTAATCCTGTAAAAACTATTAAGTTTAATATTAATAAAAAACCGGTTTACGAAAGTATTATCGCTATTACTCTGGTATCATTAGCTCAGCTTACGCAAATTGGGATCAGGGGCGTTAAATATTCTTTAATAATGGCACTTATAATATTTATCATTTCTGTTGTTTTTCTTTTCTTTCAGAGTATAGTAATTGATTTTATTGCCCAGATATTCAAATATCAGGCGCAAAGTTTAAAGCTGTTCAGCTGGCTCTGTTTAACCTGGTTACCATGGCTGTTATTACCTCCGGCACTGCTTATTTATGACTCACTGGGTGATATTTTTATTATTATCCCTAAAACAATTATCTTTATTGCCTATGTTGCTACAGCAGCCCTTCAAATTATAACGATCAGGAATATTTATAAAACAAATACTTTAAAAAGTCTCTTAATTTACTTGATACCGCTGTTAATAATTATATTTGCAATTGGCTTAACTGTATTTACTGCTCTATTACTGGCAGCTTCTTCATATTAAATGCGAATCGGTATTGGATACGACGCTCATAGATTAGTAGAAAATAGAAAATTAATACTTGGCGGCATTGAAATACCATATATTAAGGGTTTGCTTGGGCATAGTGATGCAGATGTTCTTACGCATGCTGTTATTGATGCTTTACTGGGGGCAATAAATTATGGCTCCATTGGCGATCTATTTCCGGATACTGATGCTAAGTATAAGAATATATCCAGTTTAGTTTTACTGGAAAAAGTTGTTGAAATGCTGGAAGACAGGCAGTACAGTATTATCAATATTGATTCTGTTATAATAGCGCAGGAACCAAAATTAAAACCATATATATATGCAATAAGAAAAAGTCTTGCCGACTCATTAAAAATATCTGAAAGCCAGGTATCAGTAAAAGCTACTACAACAGAAAAAATGGGCTTTGAAGGTAGAAAAGAAGGAATATCTACTCAAAGCATAGTTCTGCTTTCCTGTTCTTAATATGCTGCAAGGTTATCAAATTACCAGCCTGTCAAATCCGAAAATTAAAGCTGTTAACCAGCTTATCAAAAATGCAGGCATAAGAAAAAAAGAAAATCTTTTTACAGTTGAAGGCAGTCGCTTTATTAATGACCTTTCCTTATTAAGGCCTGGCAGTATCAAGTTTATTCTTCTTGATTCAAAATTTGAGAAAGAGCATCATGTAAATAATGCTTTATTACAATCTATTTCAAAATATAATATCGAAGCATATCTTGTTGACAGCAGAATCTTTAATAGTACCAGTATACAAAAAACATCGTCCGGTTCAATTGCTGTTATAAAAAAACCTGACTACTCTAAAACAGATATAACAACTTCTTTCCGGAATGCTGTTTTATTAGACGGCCTGCAAATACCATCAAATACAGGCGCTATTATCCGCAGTGCTGCTGCATTTGGAATTGACATTGTTTTTTATACTAAAGGAACGTCTGATCCTTTTCATCCTGACTCTATTAGAGCAATGGCAGGAAACTGTTTTCAGGTGCCGATAATTTGTTTTAATAAGTCAATGATGTTAAAAATGCTTGAAAGCAATGTTACATTTTATTCGCTTGACCCTAAAGGAAATCAAATCCTTAACGATGATCTTACATATAATGATCAAAATATCTTCATTTTTGGATCAGAAGGCAGCGGTATAAGAACAGAGTACCTGAAAAATATCCAAAATATCAAAACTATACGTATAGCAATTAACCCTGACATCGAATCTTTAAACGTGGCTGTAAGTGCAGGTATTCTTTTTAATAGTATAAAAAGTAAAGATTTATAAAATTTATTTTAATCATTTAACATTTTACCTTAATAGGAATATAATAATAGAACAGAATAATTTTATAAAATCAGGAGTTATATTCGATGATGGGAGTAAATGCGGCAGGTAGCAGCCCTGTTCAAGGCAGGCAATTGGCTGAACAGATAAATACAGCTGATCAACTTGCAGATACGATGCAGGATATCAGTAATGCTATGAAAGGTCTTAATGATACTATCTTTGATACCGAGAGCCAGGGTGTAACAAAAGATATGGCCGGTAAAAAAGCAGACAGGAATGACTCTGCAAATCTTAAACAGCAGCAGGTACAGTTAAAAGGTGTGCCAGGAGAAGAAATTATCGCTGAAATATTAGCACTTCTTGCTGCTGATACATTAGAGAAAAAGAAAAAAACAAGAAAGAAGACAGCCTTTGAAGAAAAGATGGCAGAGCTGGCTGAGTTGCTGCCGTTTCTGGAAACCTCCGGATTATCAGAAGAAGATAAGGCAGCAGTGGAGACTTTTAAAGAAAATATTCATAGTTTGAAAAAAAGGCAGTCTGAATTAGTACAGATAACTAACAGAGAGATTTACTATGAAGAGCTTTTAGAAGAAAAAGAGAAAAAAGAAAAAAGAAGTTAACAAAATCAAAAAACATATATGGAAAAGATAGTCAAATAATCGCTTATAGACTTGGGAGATCCAGCAGATAATGGTAAAAAAAAGAAGAAAATTAACTAATGCTCAAACAAAAAAAGCTATGCCAGCTATAAAAGAATTTAACAGCCTTGCTAAAGTTTTTCTGCGTTTGCTGGGAACAAAGATCCGTCACAAAGAGGAAAATGTAGCTAGAATAGCTGTTATGGTAAGTGATATGGCAAAAGCACCTTCACAACACAATATATCTATCAGGACTATAGATATAAACAAAACTACAATCAATAAAAAAGGATCCTATTCTTTTAATAAAAAAATGGAATGGGAACAGGATATACGCAGTAAGAACAAGGGCCTGATACTTTAATTTTTCCTGTCTGATCACAAATTATCCGAGTGTGTAAATAATTTTGTGTAAACTCAAAAGTCATTTTTTTAAAATCACCTCCATTCTGTCTTGAAAATGAATAGCCAGCTGATCAAAGACAGCAGACCGGTTATTTTCCTGGCTTTTTACTGCATAGCCATATTTTTTGGAATTTCCTGCTGTCCGAGTAATTCGAAACGAAGGTTTTTCTTCGCCCTTGTAACAAAAAAGGCGCCAGCTTCTTCATAGCTTTGAAATAAGTCAAAATCATTGTATGCTCTATCAAAAACAACTATGCTGTCCGGGACTAATTTAAAGTCTGTGTTTTTAGCTACAGTAACTTCAGCTTCTTTAGCTGGTGTTATTACATTAAAAACTGGTATTTGAGCTTTAATATCAAATAAACAATGCATCTTAACAGCTCCCTTTTTGCAACGAAATTTAGCCCAGTCAAAAACCGATAAG
>JAAEMD010000216.1 GCA_024225875.1 bacterium | reverse complement strand
TTTGAAAACATTGTTTTGTATCAACCTCAAGAGGAAAAAAAAATAAAAATATATTTAAAACAAATGCTTTTAGAAACCTACTCTTTAGATTTGGAAGCACTAAAAATCATTCAAGCGATATTGTTTTTAGAGAGCCAAGAAAAAAAAATGTTGTTAAGGCTGGTTGATATTGTTGTTAATACAGACAACAAAACAATGAGCAAGATTGTTGATTTACTCGAAGATATCACCATTTACAACGCTACAAAGACTGTGTAGATGTTTTTTTAAATTATTTTGTTTTCTCTGAAACAGAATAAAACACAATGGATGAAAACTCGCTACTAATGGTATCATTTAATAGGAGCATATTGTGCTGCATTATTTAGAGTTTAATTTATGGATATTAGAGAACAAAATATTAACTTGATTAGTAGAAGTCTTACATACCTTAAAACAGAGGTGAGTTTGAGAACTTCATTGAATTTAACAGATATCTGTATTCATGCTGAAAATTTTTATCGAGACTTGCTTAATTTGGTTTATAACCTAGAATTGAAAAACTCAAACTATACTCAGAATAACACCGCCTATATAGACTTAATTGATAAATCCAATAAACAGGCCGTTCAAGTTACAGCTCAAAATGATAGTGCCAAAATTAATAAATCAATCAAAGGTTTTTTCGATAATTCAGAAAATCAACAATTTAGCTTAAAAATATTATTAATAGATAAAGATGCAAAAGAATATACCTCAGATTTTAGTAATGAAGGAAAATACAAGTTTGATCAAACAAAAGATATAATAGATATAAAAGGGTTAATTAAGCATATTAATAACGAGCGAACTAAAAAGATCAAGTTAGTCGCAGATTTTTTAAAAGATGAAATTTCGCTTACAAGAAATAAAACAGAATCAAATGAAGTTGAAACTGTAATGTCACTATTAAAATTTTTAAGTGATGACCAAAATTATAAAGAGCTGGATGAAAAATATGAGTGTGATCCAGATAAAAAAATTAATGGTAGATTTAAAGATTATGCATCGTCTTTCAAAGAAGAGTTTAGCGATTTATTTTCAACATATTGTATTTCAATAAACGAAGCAAAAAATGCTTTTGGCTTAGATGGCGTAAGAGCAAAAAAAATATCCAATTTTTTAAAGTTTATTAGCAACAGATTTTTACGAGAATCAAATGACAACCCAGTAAATGCTTTAGATAAATTAACAGATCATTTTGAGAATAAGCTCAGTTTAAATGGAATAAAAGCAGACAACGGCGCAATTAGATATTATCTTTTAGATGAATTAATTGGATGTAATATTTTTTCTTCTGAGGATGAAAAAGTATGTTAGTGTCAAAAGACGAGAAAATTAAAACATCTTCGGTTTATACTGCCTCATTAATCTTGAAGTTTTTTAAAAAAACAAAAAAAACCAAGCTATCAATATTTGAAGTATCAAATTTTTTGAAGAAATATGATATCGAACATTATAGGCAAACACTTTTTGGGCTTATTTTTTTATACGCAACAGGCTTAATTGATTTTAGAGAGCCGTATATATACTTGGTGAAATGATTAGACTAAAAAAACTATATAGTGAACCAACAACTTTTGATTCTGTAACTTTTGAACCTGGAATAAATATTATTCTTGGGGAAAAATCTAAAGGGAGTGATAAAACAAATGGTGTTGGCAAATCAGTATCAATAGAGTTCCTAAATTTTTGTTTATTAAAAAAAGCAGAGTACAGCAGAGTTTTGCTTATACCAAACAATGTTGTTGATAGCGAAACAGTAATTAATCTGGATTTAACCATTCATCATAATGATATTACTATCTCAAGAAAGATCGGAACTCCAGATGTCGTAACTATTTTTCAAAACGGATCAGAAATAAATTTTGATAAACTGGAAGATGCTTCAGATTTTCTTGGTAATTTGTATTTTGAAAAATATCCTACTCATAGTTCAAGAATAAGCTTCAGAAACTTACTTGCTCCAATAATTAGAGATGAAAAATCAGAATTTAAAGATATTATTAAGTGTTTTGACACAGATAAAAATATTCCAAGAGATTTCAAGCCACACCTGTTTTTCTTAGGATTAAGTATCAGCTTATATTCTGAGATAAAAAAAATAATAGAAGATTTGGCTGCAAAAACGAAATACCTTACAGAAACCAAGAAAATCTTAACTAACAACAATGAAATTAAAGTTGCTGACGCAAAAGCAAGACTAAATGACCTTGAAAGTGAAGTTGTAAAAATAAACTCATCTATTGAGAAACTAAAAAACAATGAGTCATTTGAGATAGTTCAAAACGACCTAGTTGCTTTAGAGGTTTCACTTAAGAAGCTCAGAACAAAACAAAAAGCTATTAAATATGAAATCAAACAGATTAACTCTTTGCCACAACCTGAAAAAATTAGTGAAAAAGAGATAACAATACTATTCAATCAATTTAAAAATGGGCTCGGGGATATGGTTGGCAAGGCTCTTAATGAAGTAAAAGAGTTCAGAAAAAAAATAGATGGGTTTAGAAGCACGCTCGTGAATAAGAAACTAGAGGAACTAAAAGAAGAGCTTTTTTCAATCAATAGAAATATAAGGAAGATGGATGATGAATATTCTGAAAAGCTATCCCAGTTAGATACTGGAGCTATATTGTCTGATTTAAAAACATCTATGAATGTTTATAACAAAAAAAATCAAGAGCTTAATAATCTTAGAGCTTTAATAGAAAGATATGATAAAGCTGAAACCGAGAAAAAGAATCTTAAGACATCCAAAGATAATCAAATATCAGCTTACGATAATTTAATTTTAGAAGCTAAAGATAGTATAAAAGATTTTGAGCAAACAATTTTAGATATACATGAAAAAATCATTGGGAATAGAAAGTCTCATTTTGAGATTGATACTATTAATAAGGCTCAGAGAAAAGAATTTTTATATTTTGACTTAAGAACTGATGATGATGGTAGCTGGAGTAACGAACGATTGAAAGTGTTTATATATGATATAGCATTGTTATTTAATGAGTTTACCAGCCAAAAACATCCTAGCTTCTTAGTACACGACAATATATTTAATTTTGATAATGATTCCATAGAAAAATGCCTTAATTACCTATATCAACAAGAAACAAATCGTCCAGAAGAATTTCAATATATACTAACTTTAAACAGAGATATGGTTGAGATAATAGAAGAGCGGAAATTACTTGATTTCAATGTTGAAGATTATCGCCGTGCAACATATACAAAAGACAATAGATTTTTAAAACAAAAATATACTGAAAAAAAGAAAAATGGTTAAACGCTCACTTAATTTTAAATAGGTTTGCTTTTTGTTATAAAGTAACAAAGTTGAGTCAAGACAATTTCAGATTCTCAAAACGGCTGGATGAGTTTCAAAACGCACACACCATACTAAAAAAATCAGATATGCTTGATGATAATATGAAAGAATTAAATTGATTCATACGCAGATTGAAACTAATATAAGCTCAACGACAATAATAGAAATCTTGAAATATGGGGTGAGATATTAAAAAATTAAAAACAAAAAGAAAAATAGAGGTATTAGCGCAAGCACTCAGGCTAATCAAAAGAGAAACTCTTAATGATTGGCTCATTAAAAAAAAGTATGACCGTCATACTTTTTCTTTTTATCCCCTGCGCCGTAAAACCCTTCCTTTAGGTGGGAGAGGATGTCAAAGGGGTGGAAAGTTTTAAGAATAGACAGATTGTTTGTTAGTTGATATATTTCCACTATGGATGATAAAATTTTAGATTCAATCGCAGATATGATTTGTGGAGACAGAAAGCAGTATCCTGTCTATCGAACAGGATCTGAACTCACTGATTTTTTTAAAAGTGTTGGTTTTAGTGGCCATACCCATGATGGCTCTACTAGAAAATGGTGGACACTAAACGTACTTAAACGCCTTACTGAAAATGACTTAAAAGCTGTATTGCTTCGATTAGCCAATCCTCTTGAATATACCGGTGATCAAGGAAAAACCGAAATGGCTATAAATGAATTAAATAAAATTATAAGTATAGTAGGATTAAGAGTCGTTCTTAACGGTGTTGATCCAAGTATTATTAAAATTGATCCGCAATTCCCACCTAAATGAAGGGGGGTGCGGTGCGGTGGATAATTTCAAACTTCTAAATCAGGATTAAATATGTTTAATTGTTTAGGGGCCGGCCTATGCTCATTTACTTTCATTACTTCATACTCTGTTTTTAATCCCCCTTCAGTTTGCCATTGAAGTTTTTTTACTTTGCAAATGAGAAGATCCCCTTTAGCGAATGAAATATGACTTTTATCAACTTGGTTTAGAAACCCCTCATCTTTTATAAGGACACTAATACTATTGTTGCCATCGTTTAATCGCCATTTGTTATCATCTTTGAAAGCGAGAGATACTATTGCTAAATCCATCTTTTCATTCCTTTCCTTTTGTTTCTGAGGAAAAGACCACCGCATAAGTTTTTAATGCTTTCATGAGATCTTTTCTGTCATTGCCTTTCAGCTTAAGAATGATTTTCAATATATCAAGCATAGTTTTATCAGAAACAATATCGACTACCTCATCATCGAACATTGGAGATAGCATTTCTCTTAGCATCGAGTTCACGTCTTCAAGATCGTTCTCTGTAATGTATCCTGCAGCCCTCAACAAATCCGAGTATGGGGCACCTATAGCTGCAGACAAATGTTTTAAAACTGCTGGGCTAGGTTTTTTTTTGTCACCATTAACAATTTGTCGCATATAAGAATATGAAAATATATTCTCCACGCGCTTTGACACCGCATACATCGATAGATTTTTATCCTTAAGCTTATTTTTTAAATATTCAGATAATTTATTATTATTCATACAACTCTCCTTAATATATTTTACATTCATAGTTATTGACTTAGAATAAGCACTATAGTACCTTACTTGAATGATAAGGTTTGCAAAGTTAAGACGAATAGAATTTTCAGAAGCGCTATGTTCTGAATTAATTACACAAGAAGAGTTTGCTAAACGGATAGGCTCAAGTCAAAGTTGGATCAGTAGACTCAGTTCTGATAAGAGAAAATATAGGTGTAGAGTTAGTTTTGCAAGGCGAGTTTTAGATGGGTTTCAAAGGAAATATAGGTTTGAAGAACTATTTTTTTGGTTATGATGCGCACTATAGTACCGCAAACAGGAGATGCAGTGTACACAAGAAATGAAATAGAAAGACAAGTGTTTAAAGCTTTGCAAAAAAAGAAAGGAGCTTGAGTAGATGACAACAAAAGAAAATAGTATAATAGGCGGTGATGATGAAAGAAGAAAATATAGTAAGGAAAACCTGCCGGGAGTTGGGCGTAACTCAAAAAGAACTAGCACGTATCTTAGGTTTACCGAGCAGCACATTAGGAAACTGGGCCGCTGGGAGAATCCCACGGATTGCATCAGTGGCATTAGAGCTAATGATAAACAACAAAAACCAGAAAACAACAAAAGACGACAATATGCTCACGAAAGTTTGTCGGGAGCTAGGGGTAACTCAGACAGAGTTAATGAAAATGATGGGCTTGAAGGCAAGCATACCAGTACCAGAGAAAGCACTGAAAAACACACCATCAGCGTTAGAACCAGCGACAAAAGAAGACAATATCGTCAAGAAAGTTTGTCGAGAACTTGGAATAACTCAAGTGGAATTAGGGAAGATGCTTGGGGTAGGACAAAGTGCTGTAGCCACTTGGGCGAGCGGTCAAATACCAAAGGTAGCAGAAGTTGCTATTTGCTTGATGCTGGAAAACAAAGAAAAAGACAGCATTCTTCAAAGTATAAAAAAAGTAAAAAACTATCTCGAAAATTTAACTTAATCTCTTTATATTCAAAATTAAGATCACACCCTGTATTTTATCAAACTAAAGATAATTATTATCATTTATTATCTATCAATAGATAAATATGTCTATTTTACATAAATAAAAACCCATGATAAAGTAAATTAAAACCAAACAAATTAAAAAGAAAGGAGCTTGATAAATGAAAACAAAAGAAGTTGAAACAAAAGAAATCAAAACAATTAACAAAACTATTAGCGTAGAGTTGAATGTGCCAGAAAGCCAGGAAATTATACAGCTTTTGAATCGTGTGATATCCAGGTTAGATGTAATAGAAAAAAAGACAAATAGCCCTGTTGAAAGACTGCCGGAGCTATGTTCAGGTTTTCAAATCATGAAAGCACTTGGTATCGGACACCAAAAGCTAAAAAGACTAATAATTGCTGGCCTTGATGATGTTTCAGGGAATAGTAATGGTCATCCAAAGTACAGAAAAACACAGTTAATCAAGATTTTAGAGAACAGTAAAAATATATTTTCATGAACGTCAGCAAAAAAAATAAAAATATTAAGGGATGGGAACAGTGATGCCAGTAAAAATTATTAATTCGAGCCAAATTAAAACAAAAAAGAATTTGAATGTAATCATTTATGGGGCGCCAGGTGTCGGAAAGACAAGCTTTTGTGCATCAGCACCTAAGCCACTAATCATTGATTTAGAGGGAGGAACATTATCGATCATGGACAGGAATGTTGATATTGTGGAAGCTAAAACAGTATTCAATGTCAAAGAAGCCATAGATTACGCAGTCAGCAATAACTACAAGACCATAGTTTTTGATTCTCTTACAAGATTTTCCGAACTGCTCATTGAAAGCATTACATCAGCAGACAAAAAAACAAAACCTCAAGTACAGCATTGGGGAGACCTTGTATCAAAAATAAAAAAAATGATATGGGAACTGCAGGGCAAAGATATTAATACTATTTTTACCTGTCTTGAAAAAGAATCCAACAATGACGACTCGCTGATTAAAAGACCTTCATTAACCGGCCAGCTGGCGCAGGCCATCCCTGCGATAGTTGATGTGACTGGATATCTTTATGTAACCCAAACAGGCGAACGCCTGTTGTCCATAAACCCAACTGACAAATGGTATGCAAAACATCGAACCACTTTGCCTAACAGGATCGTTGAGGATATAGAACCTGACTTTAAAGTCTTGAGTCAAAGAATATTTAGAGATAGCAACGGAGGAGAACTTACGAATCACCGTCAAGCCTGAATACTCTTGCTAAATGTAATTAAAACAGCACTGCAAATGATAGAAATTTGCAAAACAAACAACTCATATCCACCTTCTTACAATAGATGTGAAAGGTGTTTTTACAAAGAATTTTGCCCGTATTATTTCGGGTATTAAATAAGGAGATTAAAATTATGTACAAAAATAGCATATCTGGTGAAATGTACGAAGAATGCCGATATTTAAAAAGCCAGGCCGAAGAGCTGGAATTAAAAGTTGTTAAAGTAAAAGAGGATTTGACGAGTCAATATCCAAACTTTGATGCATACTTTGAAATCCAATCCGGTATACACAGGGGGAAGTCTCACAAAGAGCGATTTTTCTACACAGAAGACAAGAAAGTTGACGGAAGAATGTTTTATGGTGGGAAAAGAAAAATCAAATGGTTCGCAGCTAAATGTGGATGCTGCATTACAGATGAAAATGGAAATAGTAGATTCCCGAACTATTTTTGTGTAGAAAAAGACCTTGTAGGAAAGGTTGTGTTTGCAGATGCCGTTAGAAAAAAAGATTTTATACGGCTAACAAATTTTAAAAGTAAAGCAGACACCCTGGAGACCTCAGAAACAAATGAAACAGAAGCAGCGAAATCATATATGGCACCACTAGAGGAAAGTGATCTTTTTTAATTGTTTTTAACTGTAAAATCAAGTAACAAGCAAGGCCTTCTATTACGTTCCAAACGACTTGCAGGGGCTAGAAAAAAAGGGGTTGTATCAATATGGATTGGGTGAAAATAAAAAGTGAGCATGTAAGCCCTTCACTTTCTGATGCTCAAGTTGGGGCGTTAGTTCGTTTTCAATTACTTACTGCACGGCTAAAAAGAATGCCTAACGATAAAGAGATATCAAAAGAGGCATCAATCAAAAATTGGAAATCTCTAGTCAAAGAGCTGTTAATAAATGATGTTACTCCAGAAGATATCGCCCTGAAAGTTCTTGAGGATGTCGACTCGATCAGTGCAAAAAGAACAAAAGAGCGAGAAAAAAAACGTCTCCAAAGAGAGTCTATAGAACCTTTAAATATAGAAGAAGTTAGTCCCGAGTTGGACAGAGTTGGTGTCGAGTTGGACGGAGTTGACACCGAGTTGTGTCATAGTTGGTACGGAGTTGATCCCGAGTTGGACGGAGTTGGTGCCAAGTTGGACGGAGTTGACACCGAGTTGTGTCATAGTTGGTACGGAGTTGATCCCGAGTTGGACGGAGTTGGTGTCGAGTTGGACGGAGTTGACACCGAGTTGTGTCATAGTTGGTACGGAGTTGATCGGGAAAAAGGTAGTAATTTGAGCGTAAAAAGGAAAAATGTCCCTGGGGACAGGTGCCTCCTAGATAAGATAAGAGAAGATAAGAGAAGAGAAGATAAGATAAGAAAAGAGAATAAAGAAAAAGAAAAAGGTAAAAAAGAAAAAGAAAAAGAAAAACCTGTCGGCAAGGGTGCCGACCCTCCCCCATCATCGGATTTGATTCCTGAGAATTCTGTCCAGAAAATCAAGGAAGGCTGGAATCGTTTTGCCGAGCAAAATCGGTTAGGCACCATACGAAAACTCAATGCTCATCGTAAAAAGGCAATTAAAGCAAGACTAGGGGAACCTGAATTTGATATCGGTGAAGTGTTTAGCAAAATTGAAAAATCGGCGTTCCTGCTTGGAGAAAATGACAGAGGGTGGAAAGCTGATTTTGACTTTGTGTTTTGCTCATCAAAAAACTGGTTGAAGATTGTTGAAGGCAAATATCAAGCAGCCTCAAACAGAAAAAAAAATATGTCAATGGAGGAAATGTGGAATGAACTTGGATAAGTACCGTCAGATCGTAAAAGCTTTGGTTATTCAGGCATATGCCAGAGTAAACAAAAACAAACAGGACTCAATGGCTCAAATGAAAATTCTTATCGATGATGTCGTTGAACGTGGGATTGATGCTAATAAACTGCAAACAGCATTGAAAAAACACGCAGAAACATCAGAATTTGCGCCCACAATTTTTCATATCGTCAAACACATTGAGGCTATTTCACCACAAGAAGAGAGAAACTTTTTAGTGAGATTTAGAAAGCAGGCTCCCAGTTGTTATGAGTGGGAGACCGAAGATGACGACGTTTTTACCGTCAAACATTACATCGGGAAATCTTATCTGGAGTCTGGATTACAAAGCCGTGACTGGGTTTTTGTTGAAAAGCAAGCGCTGGAGATTTACAGGCAAATACAAAACAAAAAGCTTGAATTAAGGCAAAATCCTAAAAAAGACAAGGTTAATACTTTGCCAGGTGGTAGAGCCAGATATGTTGACTACGCAGAGGAAAAAAGCACCGGACGAAATGTAAAAAAAATTAAATTGATTTTGCCAGATAACTTAAAAAAACTTCGAAGAGGTGAATCAAGTTGAAACCAGCTAACAAAATATCAAAACTTGAGTTCAAGAAAAAAATACAAAAAAGTTCTGATCTTTCAGATTTGTTTTTTCATATGATCAAATATTATTCCAAAAACATTCTGGAAGAAATGGTTAGAGAATACAGGTTTCATCCCTCTCGTAGATGGAGATTTGATCTTGCTTGGGTAAACAAAAAAATTGCTGTGGAATGTGACGGTGGACAGTTTAAAGCTCTTGGTGGCAGGCACAACACCGATGCCGATAGAGAAAAAATTAATACTGCAACTCAAATGGGATGGCGAGTTTTAAGGTTTAGTGGAACTCAAATAAAATCTGATCCGATGGGATGCATAGGGGTATTAAAAAAAACGCTGGAAGGGGGCTTCGATAAATGAGTTCAAAATGTTGTAATACAAAAACTAAAAAATCAAAAAAAGGTAAGATTGTTTGTGTAGCTTGCCAAAACGAATGTGAAAGAAACTGATGCCAGTAAAAAATAAAGGGGGCGAATTATGAAACAAATCAAAAAAATCAAATGGAATAAAGACAACGGTTCGATCAAAATAAAATGGAACGTACCACAAAATACTGGCGAGCCTTACGAATATTCACTAAATATCCGAGAAAAAGCTCGGCCAGAATTTTATTTATCATTACAAAAATTAGCAAAACATTGGTCTGAAATACTGGAGATTGAGCATAAAGATAATGTTTTAGTTTCAAGTGTTTCATTTAGTTGGTCTCACGATGTTATGGGTGTAACAATCTACGCATCCAGAAAACTAAATAAAAGCACAGGTGTATTTGGTTGCAACACACCTCACAGAATTGAAACTTTTTATTCTGAAAATGGAGGGGATGAAGGTCAGTTGATGAGTGAGGATTTAAGTAATGATTGTATAGAACTTTTGTCAGAAGCAAAATACTATATCGATGGTGAACGAGCCCAACAAACCATATTTAATTTAACCAGGTTAGATAAAAAGAAATATGAGGATTGTACAGCAGGTGAACAATTATTAAAGGAATCTTTTTCTAGTGAACTTGTTCGAGAGAGAGCGATTGAAAACGGCTTGCTAAAAGTATGATTGACAATGTAAACCATCCAGCACATTACACAGCCGGAGGTATAGAGACAATAGATATCCTGGAAGCCAAGCTGTCTAAGGCTGAATTTGTTGGTTTTTTGAAAGGAAACGTTATCAAATATATTACGAGGTCAGGACACAAGAATGATGTTCGTGAAGATTTGGCGAAGGCTAAGTGGTATTTAGACAAATTGTTAACAAACACAGGGAGGGCATAGTATGCTTGATTTAATAGTAAATTCAATCGGAAGAGAGAGCGCAATGAAACTGATTAGCAAAGTTCCAAGGCGTGGCAAAAGATCATATCGATTGTGTTTTTATATACCAAAAAAAAATAAAAAAGAACACTTACTAGTTGATATTCTAGGACAAGATACGGCCAGCAAACTCATTGCAGATTTAGGTGGCTGTCATATTCAAACCACTAACGGCAATTCTTTATCTCGTAAGTTTCGTAATGAAGCAATACGCAAAATGCATAAGCAGGGGCTGTCTATAGTACAAATAGCAAAGAGCATCGGGCTTACAGCAAGGATGGTAAGCAAGATATTAGCGGGTCCTTCTGGGGGGGTAGAGGCTGCGGGTAAGCAGACTCCCGATGTTTCATTTCTGCGTGCATTTAAAAATTGATTTCGCTTCCGATGAATAGCTTAGAAAACATAACTGTTTCTACACAAGAATTGTCCTCAATATTAACATTAACAGAAAGACGTATTTCGATGCTCACAAAAGAAGGTGTTTTGTCAAAAAAAGCCAAAGGCAAATATGAGCTAAAAAAATCAGTTGGAGACTACATTAAATACCTGAAAAACAGAATGCCGGGGAATGCTTCAATGACTAAAAACATCGATTACAATATTGAAAAAGCACGAAAAACAAAAGCGGAGGCCGATATTGCAGAAATGGAAGCTGCAAAAATGGCAGCGGAATTAGTACCTGCAGAAGATATTAAATTTGAATGGGCTAATTTAGTAACAGAAGTATGTATCCGTATTCGCAATATTCCAACAAGAGTTGTTTCTTTAATTGTTGGAGAATTAGAAGAACGGAGAATTAAAGAAATTTTGTTAAATGAAATAGATTTAGCATTAACATCGATTGCAAACGGAAATAATAGTAATGAGTGTAACAAAACGAAGATTAGTAGAAAAAATAAAAAGTGAGATCAGGGAGTTTTTTAGACCGCCTGAAACATTAGGTCCTAGTGAATGGGCAGAGAAAAACATTAGTATTCCTGTTGGTAATGCCGTTCCCGGTTTTATCAGGTTCGATAATACACCTTATCAGCGTGAACCGCTGGATATGCTTAATAATCCGGATTGCCGAAAAGTTAGTTTGATGTGGGCTGCCCAGACTGGAAAAACTAATGTTGTTAATTGTGGCCTTGGATATTTTGTTGCTCAATCACCACAAAGTCAGATTGTCATGTTTCCAACTCAAGGCGACCTGTCCGTTTGGCTGGAAACTAAACTAAACTCTTTTATTGCATCAAGCATAGCTTTGAAAAACAGGATGGCAAAGCCACGCAGCCGTAAAGGTGTTAATAACCAGAAAATGAAATCATATCCCGGTGGTTTTTTAATGTTTAGCTGGTCAGGATCGCCTAACACAATGCGAGGAAGATCTGCACCTAAAATTTATTGTGATGAAATAGACGGTTATGAAGTAACTCCTGAAGGCGACCCTATAAATCTTTTGTGGCAAAGAGCAGCAACATTTGGGGATCATCGGTTACTATTGGCTACCAGCACACCAACCATTAAAAATATTAGTCGAATTGAAAAGTCATTCGATGAAGGTGATCAGCGTTATTATTGGGTTCCTTGCCCACATTGTAATGAATATCAGTGCTTGAAATGGTCTAATGTAATATGGGATAAGGATATTGAAGGGGTACACTTGCCGGAAACGGCACGTTATGAGTGTGAAAAATGCAGGGAAATTATTAATGATGGTCATAAACTGCAAATGTTACGAAAGGGCGAGTGGCGTGCCAAAAAGATATTTAGAGGACATGCAAGCTATCATTTGAATGAACTATACAGCCCGTTCCGTCGCTTTAGAGATATTGTTAGTTCCTTTCTTGAAAAAAAACAAAGTAACGATCTTCAAACTTTTGTTAATGTTTCTTTAGCCGAAACCTGGGAAGAAAAAGGTGATCGTATAGATGCCACAAGTTTGATTAATCGTGTCGAGAAATACAATGCGCC
>JAAEMD010000215.1 GCA_024225875.1 bacterium | reverse complement strand
GAATAGCTAGTGTGTCACTACAGCGGCCCTGGAAATTATTTCTGTGCTTAAATTATTGGTTTTCGCTGTGCTTTTTATAGGTTTTTTAAGTTTTTTGGGTTATAAATGACAAACCTGGGCTAATGAAATAAACGATTCAGATATTGTTGGAAATGGAATTTACAGAAAGAAGGTTGCTTAATCGATTTAATAAAATTAAGACAGAGCAACATTTTTATTTCAATGCAAAACTAGTTTCAATTATAAATAAAAATCCTGATACTAAATCTTCCGCAAGACACACGCAGGGTTTGGTTCATAAAAATATTGTTGATGAATTTGCAACACTTATGCAAAAACTTTAGTTACATGCGAAATGATGGCAGAATTAACGTCTTTATAATTAGGTATTTCTTTTTGATTAATATTATTGTTAAGACCGAAATCATCTAGAATCGCTGTTATAGTCGAAGTGAATCTTTTATCTGTTAAGACGCTAAAATTGTTGTGTCGCTTTAAATGTGGTGTATATTCTTTGGAATTTGGTAGGGGCGGCTCTATAGTTAGTCTCTGTTTCTTTTTTCTTTTTGAAACATAGTCGCCCATGTTTTCTAAACCAATTACAAATCTTTTTAGTATGTTATGTATTGCTTCAGAACTATTATCAATTCCAATAAATTGTCTGCCAAGTTGATTAGCGACGTCTAAGGTAGTGCCAGAACCTGCGAAACAGTCTAAAACAATATCACCTTCGTTGGACGAAGCTTTAATTATTCTTTCTAATAAATATGGGTTTTTTTCAGTTGGGTAGCCGGTTATTTTAATATTTTGATTAAGAGAGTCTTGTACATCTAACCATATATCTTGAACTGGTATTCCTTTGTCTTTATCAAAAAACACTTTTCGTCTTGGATTGCCATTTGCTGACCAATAAATTTCACCATTTTCATCAAATTCAGTTAATTTTGATGGCGTGTATTGCCAATGCTTACCAGGAGGTGGGAGCATTCCTTTCCATTCTTTTCCTGTTTGGCCATTACGTGTGCCGGGAGCGTGGATTGGTACTTTTTTATATCTACGACCTGTAGGTTCATCGATGCAAGGATACTCTTTTGTTATTTTGGCCTCTGACCATTCAACAGTGGCGCGCTGCCACGTATATTTATCACTTTTGGAATAAAAAATCATATAATCAGAAATATTTCCATATGTTTTTCGCGTTGAATTTTTGTTACTGCATTTTTTTCTGGTGATGAAGCCACGAAAATTTTTAGCCCCAAATACTTCATCTAAAATCATTTTGATTTGAAAAGTCATATTACCATCCAAATGAACATAAATAGATCCATCATTGGATAGTAATTCTTTTAATAAAATTAATCTTCTACGCATAAATTCTAAATAATGACTTCCGATCAAATCGTCTTTATAAGAACTTTTCTGATTGCGCGATTGATATATACTATTTGTTCCATACGGAGGATCAATATAGATAAGTTTAACCGTTCCTCTCAATGAAGAATTTGCGAGCAAATAATTTAAAACATCGAAATTGTCACCAAAATATATTTTATTTAACGCATCTGGGTTATATAGTGAATTATACTGATGTTTGTTTTTAGAACTTAAAATATCTTTTTCTGAAGTTTTACCTTTATATGAAATTTCATATGAAAAATCACCGTTGTAATCTTCATTTGTTACAATTTTAGAGTCTTTTTCTTCCCATTTATTTTTACTGACTCCAGTTGTCATTGCTTAGTTAACCACTCTTTAGTGAGGCGTTCTAATATCATTCGTAAGGTTAAAACTATTATACTATTCGATGTTTCTTCTAGAGTACTGTAATCATTCCACATTGAACCTAGTAATAAACCAGGGCCATCATTAACAAAAATTACTTTTGTTTTTAATTTATTATTTGTTGCATATTCCAAAAATTCTTTAGCTGCGTTGAAATACCCCCCTGTTCTATCATCTTCTTGTGCGCCGCCTCTATCAGAGTCATACCTGGCTAGTCCTACAGCCAATATATTATCGTTATCCTGAATTATAAAATCAACTGGTCGATCTGGTTTAGGATAATCTCTAAAAACTTCTCCGAGTAATATATCTCTTCCAGCTCTTTCAGGCCCTGATATTTGAAATTCAGGAAATTTAGTCTTTAATAACGCAAACATTCGCTCTGTCATATCGTAACCCTTTTGCCCTCGATCTTTGTACTCCCAAAGAACGGTACATAAAGCTTCATCAGGCATTGATCTTGTGCTAAATGCTTTTTGCACTTCAACGATTGGACGGAATCCTTTTCCAAATTCATCACAAATCCATTGCGCTTTTGTTTTCTTTTTCAGCATTTCAACAGGTGTATTTGGACTGACATATTTACGAAAAACTCTAGCTAATTGAATTCTCATCCAAGGTTGTTTTATTTCAGATGTTTGTAAAAATAGTCTAATTGAACTTTCGGACGTTTTTAATAGTTGTCCGAACAATTCAAGTACAGGTTGATACAGATTACATGCATCAATTAAAATGTCTGGATAAAATTCACCAGTTGCAAGAGTTATCCAGTTTGAAGCTTCTTTTTTATAATCTCTAAAATTAATTTTCATATTCATTTTTATTCAGCTTAATAATATCATCTTTACGTATTGACTGCTAACACAAATAGGTTATTACAGCTCTATATAACACTCTAATTAGCGAGGTGCTTTCAAGCACAATTCAATCAACTCTTCATGATTATGATTTGAAGAACGGCGCGATGTAAATCGTCTAAAGTGGGATAACCTTGGGGTGATTTTGCTCTTTAAGATATTAAGCAACTTTCAATAACTTCTCAACACATGAATAGTCTGTTTTCTGACTAAAAAACAAAGGTAAAAAAGTTCTATAATCTCCCACGAACCCCAGCCAAACTGGACACGTTTTCATAGAAACAAACATATCAAACGGTTTTTTAAGTTCAAATATCAACTTTTCCCCATGTAATTCAAGGTTCGAAAGTACAAAATTTATGAGTTGTCTTTTTTGTTCAACTTTCGAACTTTCAAATAATTTATAAGCTTTTGCAGCTCAAGTATCTCGCTGCGTTCAGAAGTTAGATGAAGAACTTGAAATATGGAGAAATCGGCCATTAGATTCATTCGCTTATATTATTTTTGAT
>JAAEMD010000214.1 GCA_024225875.1 bacterium | reverse complement strand
TTTGAAAACTTTAGTGTCGGACATTTTAATTTGGAACAGCTATATGTATGTTTATATGCTGACTTTACTATAGTAAACAGCTATTTCAATTTTTATCCGCTAAATTAAACTCATAATTCATTTAAATCATGTATAATGTACATAAAATATTATAAATTAAGGTTTTTTATGACAATAAATAAGTATGCTGTGAAATATAAAAAAAACTCTTTAATCAAAATATTGAACATATCGATTCAAAAAATACAGATGAACCTGCATCTAAATACACAGTGAAATCCATATTTAAGAAGGTTGCGCAAAATAATGATTTCTAAAATTAAAAACCGTTACTACGGACCTGCCTTAATCCTTTTAAGCCATATATCATCCATAATCAGCCATATACTGGTAAAATATGCATCATCCATATTTACAGTACAACAGATCATGCTTATACGCTTCCTGATCCCTACCCTGCTGCTTTCCCCTCTTTTTATGTTAAAAATATTTAAATTAAAAATAAAAAAACCAGTACTGATTATACTAAGATCCATAACAGGACTAACTGCAATGTACCTGTTTTATAAAGCATTAACACTATCCGGCCCCGGGAAAGTAAATATCATTTTTCAATTATGTGTTGTATGGTCAAGTATAATATCTATGATTTTTCTAAAAGAACGGCCTTCAAGATGGATATTAACTGCAATCGCAACTTCATTTATCGGAATATTTTTAATCCTTAAGCCTGAAAACATTTTTTCATTTGAAAAAGCTGATATTCTGTCCTTAACAGCATCCTTATGTTTAGGTATTGTTATAATACTTATCAAAAAGCTGAGAGAGGATCACGATTCCATATCAATCATATATGTTTTCTTTCTTATAAGTACAACTATATTAATATTACCCAGCATACCAGAGTTTATATTACCGAATTCAGTCAGCTCAATACTTACCTTAACTTTTATTGGGTTCTTTAGTTTATTAGCTCAATTATTCATCACTGTGGGATTCAAATATACAAGTATAACTATCGCAGGTTCACTTGGTTTAGTCAGCATACCATTAATGTATATTGCAGGTTTGATTTTGTTCAGTGAAAGAATAGATCTTATTTCAATAACCGGAACCATAATAGTTACGGCATCACTTTACATAATTATAAAAAAACAATAATAAACTGATACTTTTAAAAAGTCAGTTTAGAAAAAATAAAAGCTTAGAATCTGAATCCTGCTCTTGCAAAAAGCTGATAAAAATAGTTGCCGCTTTCTATATCAATGAAATTTACTTCGCAACCAGTATCAAGGTGAAGTTGACTTAGATAAAAACGCAAATAACCAGCAAGATTTGATTCTAAAACAGTATCATATAGTTCAGATCCTTGATTATAGATAGTTCCTTCATAATTTATGTTAAAAGAATAGAAACTACCAAGATTGTATAAGGCATAATTAAGGCCGAATAAAAAACCAGCGCTGGTGGCATCAGATATTAGTGTGTTTAGACCAATGCGTGCGCCAAACGTTGATGCGAATTCTCTGTTTAGTGAAGTGAAATTAATATCTACGAAAAGACGGTGTGATCGTAGCGAATAACCTTCTTCATGAAAGGATTTACCTTTATACCCTATTCCCCAGCCACCAAAATTTCGTCCGTTTAGACCATAGTTATAAGGTGCATTAAAACGAAATTCGCCTTGTTTTCCATATATTCCTGCTGATTCTTTGAGATTTGAGTTAACACCTGCCGTGATTTGAAAAATACTTTGCCAATCTTCATAGCGGTCAAGTAAACGGTTAATGTTTGCTTCTTCTTCCTCGGTTAAAAGCACAGGCTCAGGCGCAGGTGTATATGTGGAAACCGGTGTGCTTGTGTCAGGTTTTTCGTAATTATAGATATAGGTTGTATGAACAGGTCCGTAATAATGTCTTCTATGGTATCTTTTCCGGTGAAATCTTCTGCCTCTATATCTCTGGCGAGCATACTTTTCAGGTTTTAGTTTTTTTCTGTAGGAAGGTGATGATTTGTGTTTTTTTGATTTTGTGGATTTTGAATATCTGTTAAGAGATTTACTGGATGAGTTATCTGAGGAGTTATCTGAGGAGTTATAATTGTTGTATGAATGGTCTTTTCGGGGTTCTTTTTCCTGTCTATGTTGTTCTTTTTGTTGTTGCCCTTCATTTATATGGGAACGTTTTTTTGTGGATTTTGCATATCTCCTGAGTTTGTATGCTTTGCTGAACTTACTGGGGGTGATGGAAGCTGATAACTCATATTGAGTAAACAATAAAATTGTAATTAAAAAGAGTAGTATTTTTTTATGCATACATGGACTCCTGTTAACTTATATTTTTTTCAGATTAGCTTATACTATGGTTTTTATTTAGTATCTGTCAAGTATATCGGATCCTGGGTACAGGGCAAACGCATTTCCAGCAGCCTCCAAATATTTAGTAAATAAATATTTTTTGAAAATTTTTTGCTTATTTATTTTAAAATCATCATTTGATTTACTTATCATTCTTATTCATTTTTTCTTTTATTAAATACAAAATGCCTTCTAAACTCAATTTACAGGTATTCCATTCATAAATTAATTTTTTATTTCAAAACATTAAGATTTTCCCTGATTTTTCACCCTCCCCTTTTTATTTTAGCATTGAGAACGACTGAGCTTCAGGAGTTATTACAGATAGTCAATTTTAATTGAGTTTATAAGAAGTTAAATATAAAATATGCTGATGAACTTAGCAGAAATACTGGTTTTTCGCGGTGTCAATCAGCTCTACACTTATTTAGTACCTGAAAAAAATGCTGCCCTTTACAAAACAGGTTACCATGTCGAAGTGCCATTCGGTAAATATACTGCCTCAGGATTAATAATCAGTATAAACAAGAAAAAACTGCCCGCTTCACTTAGCAGGGAGAATCTTAAGACTATATCCAAAACTCTACCAGACCGGCCAAATCTGGGCCCTGACATCATAGATCTGATTCTCTGGTTCAGCAGCTATTATCAGGTATCGCCCTATAAATCCTACCAGACCATACTGGGAAACAAAAAAGTACGAAAACTGGAGAACAACAAAATTATCATCCCAAAACTCACAGCTGACTACTCTATGACAAAAGATCAGCAGGATGTTATCAGCACTATATTAAATAATACAGGAGAGCACCAGACATTCCTTCTTCATGGCGTAACTTCAAGCGGGAAAACAGAGGTCTACATGCAAATAGCAACCAGGATAATATCAAAAAACCAAAAAGTCCTTATCCTCCTGCCGGAAATTGCATTAACTCCACAATACATAAAAGTCTTCAGTGATCGGTTCAGTCACAATATAGCCATACTGCATTCAGGTCTTACACCAAAAGAAAAAGAAATAGAATGGAATAAAATATATGCAGGACAGGTAGATATTGTAATAGGCCCGCGATCTGCGATATTTGCACCAGTAAAAGATATTGGAGTTATTATTATTGATGAAGAACATGAACAAACATATAAACAGGAAAACAACCCCAGATACTTTACCCATACTATTGCCCGTTACCGTGCTAAAACAAATAACAGCCTGCTGATATACGGATCTGCAACACCCAGTATCGATACCTATAGTCAGTGCTTTGAAAAACACAATATAAATGACAGTCAGGTCAAACTGGTAAAATTAACTAAACGTGTATCTAACAGGCCTATGCCCACAGTAGAAATTGTTGATATGAAAGAAGAAATAATAAGAAAAAATACAGGCCCTTTATCTTTAAAACTACAGGAAGCTATTGAAAGTAAGCTCAGGAAAAAAGAAAAAATAATAATCCTGTTAAATAGAAGAGGTTATGCTACTTATGTAAGTTGCCAGAAGTGTGGAGAAATCTTAACCTGTCCACAATGTAACCTGAGCTACACCTATCATAAGGATAAAAAATTCAGATGCCACAGATGCGCGACACAGGCACCCATTTATCATACCTGTCCCAAATGTAATAAAGACACCCTTGGCTTTTCCGGTACAGGCATCCAGAAAGTAGAGCTGGAACTTAGAAAATTTTTCCCGGACAGCAGGATAAACCGCCTTGATAGAGACTCTGCTAAAACAGCTAAACAGATGGAAAATATTTTATCTGAGTTTAAAAAAGATGGCGATATCCTGTTAGGAACACAGCTCATAGCAAAAGGGCACCATATTGATGAAGTAACATTAGTCGGTGTACTTGGAATAGATACTACACTTAACATCCCGGACTTCAGGGCACCTGAAAGAACTTTTCAACTGTTAACACAGGTTGCCGGAAGAGCTGGCAGAGGAGAAAAAAAAGGAACTGTTATTATCCAGACATTCCAGCCCGGACATTATGCTGTTCAACATGCTTCAAAACATGATTTTGAGTCATTCTATAAAGAAGAAATATCCTATAGAAAAGAATTATGGTACCCCTCTTTTTCTGCCTTAATTAATATTATATTTTCTGCAAAAAACGAAGAACCCTTAAAAAGGTTCGCAGACTCAGTTTATGAGAAACTGGAAAAAGAAACAGCTGTATTAAAAGAAAAAGTCAAAATCACAGGCCCCAAACCAGCTCCTGTTGAAATGATTCAAAATAATTATAGATGGAATATACTACTTAAATGTGAGCATAACGTAGTGGAAAAAATAAAAAAGACCATAAAAAACCTGCCTAAACCACCATCTTCAGTCAGATTAATCATTGATTTTGATCCCAAAAGCATTCTTTAAACTTAAAAAACAGAGTACTATATAGTAATGGTACTATTATTAAATTCAGCTATTTTGACTATAAGCTTTCTTATACTATGGAAAGGCAGCAACCTTCTGGTAGACGGTGCCTCCAGCATTGCTCATCATCTAAAAATACCTGAGTACTTTATAGGGCTCACATTAGTAGCATTCGGGACATCTCTTCCTGAAGTTGTTGTAAATATTGTTGCTGCTCTTCAAAATAAAAGTGATATTGTATTTGGCAATATTATAGGCAGTAATATAGCAAATATTCTCTTAATACTGGGAATCACCGGATTAATATCTCCTATTATTATAACCAGCAATAAAATCAAAAAAGAGATGATTTTAAGTCTACTTTTCACAATCACAATTGTTATTATGCTTTTTATATCACCTTTAATAGAACCTGGTTTTACAGGGCTCAAATTACCTGAAAGTTTAATACTGCTGATATTATTTGGACTCTTCCTGAATTTCATATATAAATCAGCCAGTGATAAAGATGATACATTGAGTATCTATCACCCTGATTATTCAATACAAAAAAGCATAATCATTGCTTTATCCGGTCTTATCCTGATACCAGTAAGCGGTAAAATGATAATTGAATCTGCAATATATATTTCCAGATCTTTCGGTATTTCCGAAGCACTGATATCAATAACAGCTATCGCATTCGGAACGTCTTTACCGGAACTTGTAACATCTATTGCAAGTGCTGTAAAACATAAACATGAAATAGTTTTAGGAAATATAACAGGCTCTCTTATTTTTAATACACTATTCGCATTCGGTCTGAGCAGCCTGGTAAGTCCTATAAGATTTAACCCTGTCCTGATACCTGATATGTTAATCTTAATAATAGCAAATACAGCTCTTATACTATATACTGCAGCTGCAAAAAAAGCTTCCTCAGGTCGTTATAAAAGCAGTTTTTTAATTATATCTTACATAATATATATTATTTATATTTTCTTTAGAGGATAATATATTTTGCATAAAAAGCCCGAACTTCTGGCCCCGGCCGGAAACCTTGAAAAACTTAAAATAGCGTTCCTTTATGGCGCAGATGCCGTATATGTCGGAAACAGTGTATTCGGACTTCGTAAATATTCCGAAAACCTTTCCATATTTGAGCTTGAAAGAGCTGTAGAAATTGCCCGAAATCAGAAAAAGAAAGTATATCTTGCTATTAATGGTTTTGCTCATAACTCAGATCTTAAAAGCATAGCCAGATACCTGGAACAAATAAATAAGATCAAACCTCATGCTTTAATTATTGCAGATACTGGCATTCTACAGTTAGCCAGAAAAATAACCGATATACCTGTCCATATCTCTACTCAGGCAAGTGTAACAAATAAATATACCTGCGAGTTCTGGAAAAAGAGTGGCGCTAAAAGAATTATACTGGCCCGCGAAGTACCGGTAAAAGAGTTAAAAACAATTAAAAAATTTTCAGATATTGAAGTGGAGGTCTTTTGTCATGGCGCAATGTGTATCGGTTATTCAGGCAAATGTATTATCTCAAACTATACATCAGCCAGAGATGCAAACCGTGGTGGCTGTGTACAGAACTGCAGGCATACATTCGATATCTTCAACAGAAAAGGCCAGAGAAAAGACACCATCCATCTTCTTAACAGCAAAGACCTGATGGCTGTTTCATTTATACCGGATTTCATTAAATCGAATATAGACTCTTTAAAAATTGAAGGACGTATGAAATCGAATCTATATGTTGCCAACACAACCAGGATCTACAGGGAAGCCATAGATTACTACTATGAAAAGATAAAAAACAGGAAAAAACTAAAAACAAAAAGCGGAAATATGAAATTAAAATATTTTGAAGATGAGCTGAAAAAAGTATCTAACAGAACATTTTGCAGCGGCGGACTGGAAGGAAGACCATCAAAAGATTCGATAAATTTCCAATTTAACGGTTACTCCAGAGAAATAGAGTACATTGCAACAGTAAAAGAAGTAATACCTGAAAAATATATATTCCTGGAAATAAAATCACCGTTCAGCCTGGAAGACAGGATTGAACTTATAGGCCCTGAGATATATAAAGAAATAAAAATAAAAGAACTTTATGATATGGATAATCAGCCATTAAAAAAAACAAAACCAAACTCTATAGTAAAAATGCCCTGGATCGACTCTTGTGAAAAATACAGTCTTCTAGCCAGAAAAATATCACCTTGAAAGGTATTAATGCAGCTGTGCAGAAATCCGGTATTATTTAAAACTAATATACTGTATATTAATCAATTAAGGAGGAGTTGAATGAAGAAAAATACAAGGCACATTTTAATTGGATTGTTAATACTGGCTTTATCAGCAGGAGGTTTTTTCTATATAAAATCGACCTGTCCTGATAAATCAATAAATTGTGCAAAACAAAAAAATAATTTTGAAGCAGATAAAAAAGTTTTAACCTGTCCTGTAATGGGTACCAGAATGTCTATGAATCAAGTCTATGACAAGGTAGCTTATAAAGATAAAACCTATTATTTTTGCTGTAGTGGATGCAAACCTGCATTTTTAAAAGAGCCGGGCAAGTATGTGGATAGTGCAGTAAACTAAGTATATTATGCCTGGCAGGTTAATAAAACAATGAAGAGCAGGCAGGCATTATCTCTAATATTCCGAACGATCATAGTAATGATTTATATTTTTTAATTTTATATAAAATTGTATACGATCCGATACAAGTGATAAAATATCAACACATATGAAAATACTAACTATAGAAACATCCTGCGACGAAACATCTGTCGCTATAGTAGAAGATGGAAAATATATATTAAGCAACTTTATCAGTTCACAGATAAAAACCCATCAACTCTATGGCGGTGTTGTACCTGAAATTGCATCACGTATGCATGCTGAAAAAATCAATTTCCTGATAAAAAAAACATTAGAAACAAGAAAAAGAGGTTTTCAGGAAATTGATGCTGTAGCAGTGACATATGGACCTGGACTTGAAGGCTCACTTCTGGTCGGTCTTACAGCTGCCAAAACAATATCTGTTGCCCTCAACAAGCCATTAATACCAGTTAACCACATCCATGGCCATATTTACTCCAGTTTTCTTACAGAAAACACACCCTGCTTTCCTTTTATATGCCTTGTAGTATCTGGAGGTCATACTCAACTGGTTCTGGTTAAAGATCACTTTAACATGGAACTTCTGGGTCAAACACGAGATGATGCAGCAGGAGAAGCTTTCGATAAAATTGCCCGTTACCTTGGTCTTGAATATCCGGGAGGACCAGTAGTAGAGAAAGAGTCTTTAAACGGAAATGAAACTGCATTTAATTTCCCAAGAGCTATGTTAAAGCACAAATGGGACTTCAGCTTTTCAGGTCTAAAGACAGCTGTAATTTACACTATAAAAGCTCTGGAACAGGCAGAAAAAAAAGTACCGGTACCGGATATATGTGCCAGCTTCCAGAAAACAGTTATCGATATATTGACTTATAAAGCTGTTATGGCCTGTAAATTTTACGATATAAAAACACTTGTACTTTCCGGTGGAGTAATCGCTAATAAAGCTATAGTATCAAATATGTACTCCGAAACACTTAAAAATAAAATAAAACTACATTATCCGGAAAAAAACCTGTGTACTGATAACGCAGCCATGACAGGCTCTGCTGCTTATTTCCAGTACAAAAAAGATGCTGTCTCCAATCCTTTTATAAGGGTAGAGCCTAATGCAAAAATAGTTTAGATTGAATATTTTTACTGTATAATAACTATTAATTATGAAAATTACTCAACATATATCAACAAAACAATTATTAAAGCTAAAACAAACCCTGACTCCAAAACTTATTCATATGTTAAAAACATTTAACCTGTCATATACAGATCTATTAAATAATATTCAGGAAGAAGTAAAAGATAATGTAGTTCTGGAGGTATTAAAATATGACCAGCTATCAGAATATGCATATAAAAGATCTTCCTCTTATCAAAATATTATGGGCAGGGATATATCTGAATTTGCTGTTGATCGAGCTGACAAAAAAAACCTGTACGACTATGTACTATCTCAAATTGAAATAATTAACCTGGGAAAAACAGAGTACAGAATTGCACTGTCATTAATAGAAAATATCAATGAACAGGGATTTATACTCAACTATTCTGAAATAAAAGAAAAAATAAAAAAAACATTTAATGTTAAAGATCGAAAAGTATATGAGGTATTAAAAATGGTCCAGACACTTGAACCGGAAGGGGTATGCGCACGTTCTTTACAGGAATGTCTTTTAATCCAGATTGAACAGCATCAATTCGAAAATAAAGATCTACAAAATATTTTAAACAACATAGTCAAAAACTATCTGACTGAGCTTAGTAACAAAAGATATGAATATATAGCAAAAAAACTTAATATCGAGACTGAAGGAGTCAAATCTATATCCTTATTCATTAAGAACAACCTTAATCCGAATCCAGGTTCAAGTTTTTATATATCGAATTTTAATAAAATTATCATCCCCTCTTTTGAGGTAAAGATTGAGAATAATGAAGTAATATTGACGAACCTGGAAGAAAAAAAGGGTGTTCATATAGGTATATCAGATACTTATATTCAAATCTTAAATAATCCGGAAATAGATAAAAAAACAAAGGAGTTTATTGCTGAAAAAATAAAAAAAGCAAAAGAGCTTATCGATAATATTAAAAAAAGACATGAGAACCTTGAAAAGCTGGCTGACTTTATTATTAAAAAACAAAAATCATTCCTGCATAAAGGCTTAATCTATCTTGAACCGCTTCTACAAAAGCAAATCTCAGAAAATCTCGGAATATCACCATCTACTGTATCAAGGATAGTGTCATCCAAATATATTCATACCCCACATGGAACCTTTGCCCTGAAACAGCTGTGCCCACGTGATCATTTCGGCAAAACATCTGAACGTTTAAAACTAATTATTAAGGATATAATAGAGTCCAGTCCTGAGCTAAGCGATAATAAAGTCTCACAGCTTTTAAAGAAAGATAATATCAATATAGCCAGAAGAACAGTAACAAAATACAGATTAATACTTGGTCTTGAACCCAGTTATTCAAGAATAAAAACCAGTCGGGCTAACTCATAAATGTTTCCAGTAATATAAGATCTGATGGGTAAGTCAATTTTATATTCTCCCGTTCACCTTCTACTACTTTTATTTCTATACCCAGCTTTTCAACTAACATAGCCTCATCTGTAACTTCAAGTGCAATATCTTTCGAATAAGACTCTTTTAAGAGTTCATACTTAAAAACCTGTGGTGTCTGCACACAAAAAAGCTTATTTCTGGGTAATGTTTCTTTTACTTTATCTTCTTCAACCAGTTTTATTGTATCTACTACCGGGATCACAGGAATTACTGCTGAATTTATTTGTACCGCTTCCATCAGGCTTTTAATTAATTGCCTGGAGATATTAGGCCTTGCTCCATCATGAACCATTACAAACTCAGTATTAGAAGACAAGGCATCAAATGCTTTTTTAACAGAATCTTTTCTCATTAACCCGCCTTCAATAACCTTATATGGCAAATGGATGTCATATTTTGATAAATACTCTTCCAGCAAACCTGTATTTCCCTTTTGTACTGTTATTATAACTTCATTTATGCCAGGTATATCTGAAAATCGTTCACAGGTATGAATCAGTAATGGCTTTCCAAGTATATCTATAAATTGCTTGCCTTTTAATAAACCAAACCTTGAGCCAGTACCTGCAGCTGTAATTATTAATCCCGTAGTCATAATAAAACTATTATATTCTTTTTGTATAATTGTTGTAAAACAACTCTGGCATCTTTTGATTGTTTTTAACGATATAACCTGATTTTATTATAATCACTCAACTTCTATAGTTGGTACAAATTGAAATGTCCGTTTAAATGACTGAGTGCTGTGTACCGGCCGTACATAAACGAAGTCATTTGAAAACGTCAGTGTCGGACATTTTATTTTGGATCAGCTATACATTTTGTTTTTTGCAATGTCAGGCATCTGCATAAATAATAGTTCAGTAAAAATTATTTTTTTATATTTTATCACTGGTTTTTTTTATATATATCCCTGACTTCCTTTATTTTTGAGAACTTAGGCATATTATTAAATGCCGGAACCCCTTTATATAAGTTCCGGATTATCTGGGTTATATCAACTATTGTAATATCGAATTCGTAAAACACAACAGGCGCTCTATTTCTATATTCGCCTGTAATATTAATGCTTTGAAGTTTGGAGATTCTTTTACTGATCAAGAATCCGAAACCGTTAATGTGGAAGCTATTAAGGAATTGAGCAGCACGGCCAGTGTCACTACCAGTGGCTTGAAGTTTTTTTTCATATTTTAAGGTCAAATTAAAATGAACATATTGTAGATAATTAACTTCAATTCCTTTACACCTGATAATAGTGTCACCTGTTTTTTTATTACAACAATAATGTTTTTGAATGTTTTCATTAAGCAAATTAACAAATTTTTCCCTGCTGAATTGATGGGAATAATTTTCATTTAAGTATTCATTAATACTTTTACTGTTATAGAGGTATAGAGCTTGTAACAGGTACTGGTGAAAATGAAATTGCTGGAACATTTTAATAGTACTTTTAATCATGTTTTTCCGCTGTGTTTTAAATACTGCAGATCTATTCTCATAAAAGAAATCAAAAGTGGACATAATTACCATACTGAATTTAATGCTTTGCGTAGTGCTGGCAGTTTCCATTTTGTTAAAAGATTGATAATCAGGTTCAAAATAGAGTAAGTTATCCAGTGAGTTTTTTTTCTTTGCAAGACCTTCTATTTCTTTGAGACTATCCAGATAGCGTAATAATCCTATCATTAAATTATTGGCATAAATAGAGTTTATCGCGGAATTTGCCTGATCATCTTTACAATCTATTGGCATAGCCTTACAGAATCCATCAGAGTTATAAAATGTATTAAAAATCATTTCTTTTCCATTACAAGAAAATTTTGCATCAAAATATTTTTTAGTGTTTAAAATTTCTTCAGGGAAGATTTTATTAAAGTTATCACACCATTTTGTAAGCTCTTTATTAAGTGTGTCTATACTCCAGTCTAAATATTTCAAGATCATAGCACTAATTTCAACAGGCACAAATTTATCACAATTACTCGACTCAAATGTTTTAACCATGTTTGAAATCAGAACTTTGTTATTACTGCTGGTAATCGCAGGGTTAAAATAGTCAATATAAATTTTATTTGATTCTATTAATGTTGCTTGATTATTCAATGCCACAATCTTATTCATCACTCTTCCCATAGTTTTCCATTATGAAATTTGAATGCTGCGTGTAATCAAATGCCCTGGCGTTTGTTTTACAATTATGAATTATTTGAAAAATGTCAGCTATTGTAACCAGCATATAGGAACAGATAGCAGAAGTTTCCTCACAATAGTCACTGTCGATATTAATCTGATAACTCATATCAATACTGGGGGGCATGGAAAAGTAATAATAAACAGGCAGTGTATTATCGCTATTTGTATCATCTATCCCTGTATCTTCTTTTTCCTGTCTGAATTCCATTTTAAAATAAACATATGCATTTTCTTCAATATTAATACCTGTACACTCAACAGGAGGATCAGAACTTGAAATAAAAGAGTCGTATTTTTCGTTAATGTTTTTATTAATTGTTGTTATAAGATTGCTTTTTTCGATTTCACCAAATTTATTTAAAGCAGCTTCATAATCAGAAAATTTATATGCACGATATATAGCAATAACACTATGCAAGTCTTTTCTAAATTGAAATGGCTCAAAAATTTCATCATAATTGTCAATCATTTGATTGTAAATGGCTTGACAGATATTTTTAGCAACGCAATGTAAAGCCGTTAGAGCTGTCAAAGATACTTTAAGGGTATCTTTAGTATTCGTAATTATATTTTTTTGAAGACCTGTTGATAAAGCAGCCCCTGTATTTGTGTTAGTCTTAAGGTTTTGGTGTTGCCAGGTCAGGTCTGCTGCATAATTAGACAGGTAATTACATACTTCCATTAAGTGTCCGGGTAAGTCACCAGTGGTTAATTCAAAACTAAAATTAATTTCTTTATTTTCACAAGAAAATTCAGCACAAAATTTTACTGAATTTTTCCCCTGATCTCCTATCAATACTGCATTAAATTCATCAAGCCAGATCTTAAGATCTTTATTCATAGTATCCGCTATCTTTGCTAATGAAAAATACAAATATGTCGATAGCACCGTTATAATGTCATAAGGAACATAGACGTGTTTATTATCGTTATTTCCCTCGCTTTTGTCTTTAACATAACCCCTGACCAGCGACCTGCACC